>DATHAP010000078.1 GCA_035489715.1 Actinomycetes bacterium | reverse complement strand
CCCCCTGCTCCGACGGCTCGTCGGTCGAGTCGGGGCTGACCAGCAACGCGATCAAGGTCTACCGCGCGGTCTGCGCGGCCTTCCCCGCGGTCACTTCCTGGGGCGGCAACACCGGCTACGGCGACCACGGCGCCGGCCTCGCCCTGGACATCATGTGCACCGGCTCGCTCGGTGACGCCATCGCCGCGTGGGTCCGTGCCCATGCCGGCGAGCTCGGCGTCAGCGAGGTCATCTGGTCACAGCAGATCTGGACCGTCGAGCGCAGCAGCGAGGGCTGGCGCTACATGTCCGACCGCGGGTCGACGACGGCCAACCACTACGACCACGTGCACGTCACCGTCTTCTGACCGGCACCGTCCATTGACCAGCAGCACCCTGGCAGCATGCGTGGGTGCGCATCGCCACCTGGAACGTCAACTCCGTCGTCGCCCGACTCCCCCGCCTCCTGGACTGGCTGCAGGCTACCGCCCCGGACGTGGTCTGCCTGCAGGAGACCAAGATCGCCGATGCCGGCTTCCCGTCCGCCGAGGTGGGTGCGCTCGGCTACGAGGTCGCCGTCCACGGTGACGGCCGGTGGAACGGTGTCGCGATCCTGTCGAGGGTCGGGCTCGCCGACGTGGTGCGCGGGCTGCCGGGCGGTCCTGGCTTCCCCCACGCGGAGGCCCGATCGGTGGCGGCGAGCTGCGGCGACGTACGGCTGTGGAGCGTGTACGTCCCCAACGGACGCGAGCCGGGCCACGACCACTACCACTACAAGCTGGAGTGGCTGGCCACGCTGCGCGACGTGGTGGCCGCCGACCTGGCATCGACCGACCGGCTGGCGGTGCTGGGCGACTTCAACGTGGCACCCACGGACGCGGACGTCTGGGACCCCGCGGTGTTCGCCGCGTCCACGCACGTCACCCCGCCGGAGCGGGCCGCGCTCGAGGCGCTGCGCGCGACCGGGCTGGTCGACGTGGTGCCGCGGCCGTTGAAGTACGACCATCCCTTCACCTACTGGGACTACCGGGCCGGCAACTTCCACAAGAACCTCGGCATGCGGATCGACCTGGTCTACGCGACCCCCTCGGTCGCCGACGCGGTCAGCGACTCCTACGTGGACCGTGAGGCGCGCAAGGGCAAGGGTCCGAGCGACCACGCGCCCATCGTGGTCGACCTGCGCTGAGGACGCCGGGCGAGGCGGGTCAGCCGGTCGTCCTGTCGTCTGCCGGAGCGTCGTGCGGCAGGCGAGTCATGTCCTCGTGCTCCCCGGCGCCACCGTGGCGCCTCGCGTCGTCGGCGTCGACGCCGAGGTCGAGCCCGCGCAGGACGTCGACCTGCGCCGGGTCGAACGACGCGGGCTGTTCCCGGTTCACCTGGTCGGCCAGCTGGTGGTCTCCGCGTGCGCGCAGGATCTCCACCACCTGCGCCTTGTCGACGATCATCGGCTGCCTCCTCGGATCGTGGGGCTGTCTGCGAGTCGCTTTCCCCACCCCGGCGTCGACCAGTCCTCCCGCCGACGTACGACGTTCGGCAGATGCGGGGCGCCCGCGGACCGATCTAGGTTTGACGGCGTGGACACGGTCATCGAGATCAGCGGGCTCGTGAAGCGCTTCGGGGCCACGACGGCGCTGGACGGGCTGGACCTCACGGTGCGCCGCGGCGAGGTGCACGGCTTCCTCGGCCCCAACGGGGCCGGCAAGTCGACCACGATCCCGGTGCCCCTCGGGCTGCTGCGCGCCGACGGCGGCACCACCCGGCTGCTCGGGGACGACCCGTGGCGCAACGCGGCCGAGCTGCACCGCCGGCTGGCGTACGTCCCGGGCGACGTCAACCTGTGGCCCAACCTGACCGGCGGCGAGACCATCGACCTGCTCGGCGCCCTGCGCGGCAGCCTCGACGACACCCGGCGGGCCGAGCTCCTCGAGCGGTTCGAGCTCGACCCGACCAAGAAGGGGCGCTCCTACTCCAAGGGGAACCGGCAGAAGGTCGCGCTGGTCGCCGCACTGGCTTCCGACGTGGAGCTGCTCCTGCTCGACGAGCCGACGTCGGGGCTGGACCCGTTGATGGAGGCGGTGTTCCAGCAGTGCATCGACGAGTTCCGCGGCGAGGGGCGCTCGGTCCTGCTCTCCAGCCACATCCTGGCCGAGGTCGAGCGGCTCTGCGACCGGGTGAGCATCATCCGGGCCGGCCGCACGGTCGAGTCCGGCACCCTGTCCGAGCTGCGTCACCTGACCCGTACGTCGGTGTCGGCGGAGCTGGCCACGCCACCCGCGGGGCTGGACCGGCTCGACGGCGTGCACGACCTCGTCGTCGAGGGCAACCGAGCCGTCTTCGAGGTGGAGACCGAGCGGCTCGGTGACGCGCTCGACGCGCTGGGACGCTTCCACATCCGCAGCCTGACCAGCCAGCCGCCCACGCTGGAGGCGCTGTTCCTGCGCCACTACGGCGACCAGCTCACCGCCGAGGCGCAGGAGCCGCGGGGGCGGCGGCAGCCGCAGGAGTCGCAGGAGCCGGTGCGATGACCGGATCGGCCACTCGCCTCCTGCTGCGCTTCAACCTGCGGCGCGACCGGCTGATGCTGCTCTGGTGGGTGCTGGGCGCGGTCCTCCTCTACTGGTCGCAGGCGGTCAGCGTCGAAGGGCTCTACCCGACCCAGGCGGAGTTCGACAGGGCCGCGGCCAGCATGGCCGACAACGTGGCGTTCATCGCCATGGCCGGCCCGGCCCGCGCGCTCAACACAGTCGGGGGTCAGGTCGCCTGGCAGGCCTCGGCGTTCGGCGCGGTCGTGGCCGGCCTGCTGAGCATGCTCCTGGTCGGGCGGCACACCCGCGCCGAAGAGGAGTCCGGGCGGGACGAGCTGGTCCGGGCCGGTGCGGTCGGGCGACGTGCGCCGGTCGCCGCTGCCGGCCTCACCGTCCTCGTCGCGAACGTCCTGCTCGGCGGGCTGATCGCGGCGAGCCTGGTCGGCTACGGCCTGGCGGTGGCCGGGTCGGTGAGCCTCGGCCTGGCAGCCGCGCTGGCCGGCCTGGTCTTCGGCTCGGTCGCGCTCGTCGCCGCCCAGCTCACCGACGGCACCCGCGCGATGTACGGCATCACCGGTGCGGTCATCGGCGCGTCGTACGTCCTGCGGGCCGTCGGCGACGTGGCCAACGGGGCGTTGTCCGCCCTGTCATGGGCCTCGCCGATCGGCTGGGGGCAGGCGATGCACGCCTTCTCCGGCGAGCGGTGGTGGCCGGCGTTCATCTCGGTCGCCGCGGTGATCGTGCTGCTGGCCGTGGCGCTGCGGCTCTTCGACCGGCGGGACATCGGGTCCGGCCTGATGGCCGCCCGGCCGGGGCCTTCGCGGGCCGGCGCACGGCTGCGCGGCAGCCTCGGGCTGGCCTGGCGCCAGCAGCGGGCCAGCGTCGCGGGGTGGGCTGCCGGCCTCTTCCTCACCGGCCTCGCGTACGGCGCCATCGGCGACGACGTCAAGGACCTGCTCGGCGACTCGCAGTTCGCCCAGGACGTGTTCGTGCAGGGCGGGGGGACTATCGTCGACTCGTTCTACGCCGTCGCCGTGGTGATGCTGGCCCTTATGGCGAGCGGCTTCGCGGTCTCGTCGGCGATGCGGCCGCGCGGCGAGGAGGACGCCGGCCGCCTCGAGGGCCTGCTCGCGACCGGCCTGACCCGAAGGCGGTGGGCCGCCACCTACCTGGCGGTGACCGTCGCCGGCACCGTCGCGGTCGTGGTCGCCGCCGGCCTCGGGCTCGGGCTCGGCTACCAGCTGGTCACCGGTGACGGCTCGGCGGTCGCCCGCCTCCTCGGCGCCACGCTGCCGTACGTCGCGCCGGTGCTCCTGCTTGCCGCCCTCACCTGGCTGGCCTACGGGCTCTCGCCACGCTGGGCCGGCTTCGGCTGGGTCGCCCTCACCTTCTGCGTCGTGGTGTCGTTCTTCGGCGAGCTGCTCCAGCTGCCGGACTGGATCGTCGACCTGTCGCCGTTCTCGCACCTGGCGCTGATGCCGGCCGAGCCGCTCGGGTGGGGACCGCTGCTCGCGCTGCTCGCGGTGGCCGCCGCCCTCGGCGTGGCCGGCACCGGCGCCCTGGAGCGCCGGGACGTGCGCTGACCGCAGGTCGTCCTGGCCGGCCAAGAGTGGGTCAAGGAGACAGCCGAGGCCGGCGCACGCATTGACACCTGCCGGACGCCGCGCGACATTCGCAGGAGAACCGGTGGGGGAACCGTGGCCGCAGCCGTCGCATCCGAGAGTCGGCCGCGCTGGTACGCGCGGTGGCAGGGGCTCGTTCTCGCAGCGGGTGCCCTGGCCGGGTCGGTCGCTGCGGTGATCGGCCTGTGGGACCGGGTCGCCCCCAAGGAGGACGTCGAGGACTACGCGACGATCACCTCGGCCTCGGTGACCAGCCGATCGTCGCTGACCGCCTTCGTCCGGACCCTGCCGGACGGCGGTCGCGTCTCGCTCCGGCCCGCCGGCGGTGCCCTTGGCACGCTGAGGACTGCTGCCGTCGTCGCCACGCCCTCGGCGTCCGGCGACCGGCCCACAACGACGGTCGAGCCGAGCAGCGAGCCGGCCACATCCGTCGAGAGCGAGTCGGCCGGGCCGGCCGACATCACACCCTCGGACCACGCGACCGGAGGTCGCGACCGGCAAATCGGTGTGCCGACAGACGGATCCGTGGTCGGCGACACCGTCGCCCCCGACGACGTCGATGACTACGAGGACCAGGTCGTCTCGCAGCCGGAGCTGACGAGGTACCCGTCCCCCGCCGTGCTGGCGCACGTCATGGGGGGTGGTCTCTCGGACAAGGACGGCGACCCGCTGTCGCCCCACGAGGCGGCCAAGCGACTCGCCAAGGCGTTGGACAAGGTCGAGGCCGAGCACGACCGCAAGCACCGCAACCCGCTCGGCTGGGTCGTCGCGGTGAACCTGGACATCAGCGGGCTCGACGGCGAGCCGCTGCTCCTCACCTGGTCGTTGGACGGGCTCGACGTCCCCCTGACCTGGCGTTCCGACACGGTCGCCTACCGGCTGATGCCGACGACCGACCACGACGGCGGCAGCGTCGAGGTCTGGGTGCCGGACCTGAAGCGACGAGGCGTCTACCTGGTCAACCTGGAGCTGGCCCGCGGGTCGGACGGGGTGGTCCTCTACCGCAGCGACCCCGTGCCCCTGCCGGAGGACGACGACCGGGACCGTCGGCGCCGGCGATAGCGCGTCGAGCACCCGTCAGGTGAGCGGCGCTAGCAAGGCCTTCTTGCGGTCGAACGCGAACATCAGCAGGTCGCTCATCCGGAACGTCGTGCTGTCCGGGCCGAGCGTCGGCCGGAAGGCCTCGTCGCGCACGATCGAGAACCGGCTGCCCTCCATCGCGCGGTGCACCGTCTCGGCGACGATCCGGGCACCGACGCCCTTGAGCTTGCCGCCGTTCATTTCGGCTTCGCGCAGCACGTAGAACCACAGCGGGGTCTTGGCCAGCACGGAGTCGCGCTGGGTCGCGGTCAGGCCGTCGAGCGAGGCCCCGTTGCTGCCGGTGCGCAGCTGGGCCCTCGTCAGCGTGGTCACCGGCACCCCGCGCTGCCGCAGCAGGGCGGCCATCTGCTGCCCGCTGGCCAGGCGCAGCATCTTGGCCCGGGTCAGGTTGCGGAAGGCCAGGTTGGCGATCGGGTCGCCGAAGGGCACCACCGGCCCGCCGAACGATCCGGTCGGCAGGTTGGCCAGCGGGTTGACCAGCGCCGAGTCGATCCGCATCGCCTTGTTCAGCCCACCGGGTGCCGCGAGGTCGGCCCGCCCCGTCTCACCGGCGAGGTCGTACATCCGTCGCCAGTCCGCGATCCAGTTGCTCGGCAGCCGCAGCCCGCCGAGCAGGTCACCGCCGGTGCCCGAGAAGATGAAGAGGAAGTCCAACGTGCCCTGGCCGTCCGGGAAGCGCGCGTTCCAGTTGTACGACCGGCGGATCATGCTGTGGCCGAGGCGGAACGCGGCGACCGAGAACTCGACCGGCATGGCCGGCATGTCCGTGGGGTCGGCCGACGGCTCGACCAGCTTGCGCCCGCCGGACATCACGCTGTTGAGCACGCTCTTCGCCATGATCCGCGGCAGGTAGTCGTGCCAGATCATCCACTGGTAGTGCTTGACCGCCAGCTCGCGGGCGCGGGTGAAGCGCTGGGCCGCGGCCGTCGACGCCGGCAGCGTGTCGACCAGCCGGTTGTGGAAGCGGATGAACGCGGTGTGCGTCTGGGCCACGGCGAGGTTCTCGTCGTTGCGCGGGTCGGGGATGACGGCCTTGCGCTTCTGCTTCTGCGTCGTCCCGGCGCCGCGCGGCAGGTCATGGCCGGCGTGCGCGGGATCGGGATCGATCGCCACGGTCTTGCCCATCTTGAGGTGGCGGTCGTCCTTGTAGAACCTGGCCGACTCCGGGTCCGACGGGCCGGCGCCGTACAGCGAGTCGAGGTCGAGGCTCGGCGAGCGCGCCTGCAGCAGCTGAGCGAGCGGGACGTTCTCGCCGAGCGCGACCGTCGTGCGGTCGAACGTGAGGTCGTGGTCGAAGAACTGGCCGAGGTACGTGTAGCCCGCGGAAACGTTCCCGAAGCCGCCGCC
>DATHAP010000077.1 GCA_035489715.1 Actinomycetes bacterium | reverse complement strand
CTCGCCCTCCGACCGCTTCAACCGGCGGGCGGCGCACACCACGGCACCGACCAGGAGGGCGGGCACCGACCCGAGGCTGAGAACCAGCGCGACGACCTGCAGCCACGTCGGCACGTCCACCGAGATGTCGATCGCCGGTGTCACTCCGGGGTGCGTCTCGCGGAAGTCCTGGGCGTCGAAGGCGGCCAGCACGCCGAACAGCACGTGCCCGGCCAGGCAGGCAGCGACGTACCGCCGCCAGAACCGGCTCGGGATGTGCCCGTCGGGGAAGACGTAGCCGATCAGCGCGATGAAGACGTAGAGCAGCACCCAGCTGCCCTGCAGCAGCTGGTCCACCAGCGGCCACGACGGCGAGCTCTCGTCAGGCGACATCAGGATGACCGACGCGGCGACCGCGTGGGCCAGCAGCAGCGCACCGACGGCGTTGCCGGGGCGGCGGCGCACGACGAGCCAGCCCACGACGGCCGCTGTCATGGTGTCGGCGAGAACGAGCACGTAGAGCCAGCCGGTCCCCTCCATCACCCACCAGGAGAGTCCGACAACGGTCGCGGCGGCGATGGCGAGCAGGGCCAGCGGCGCGAGCACCCGTCCGGCGAGCGACGGACGACGCACACCGGTCAGAGCCACGTCGGCAGTTGTCATGACTCTCGCAGTGTGGCCCCGGCGTCCGCCCCGCGGGGCGGACTCGGGAACAGTTCCCGACCCGGTCGGGACAGCTCGCCGGTGCGGCCGGGTCGCCGGGACGCGCACGGTCACGGCATCCGCCCGTCGGTCGACGACGGGCCACCCGGAGGGAAGACCCATGTCCGTCAGCAAGTTCGACCGGTTCCTGCCGATCGCCGGCATCCTCGCCGGCCTGCTCCTCGTCGCCGTCAACGCGCTCACGTGGAGCTCCCCGGACTCCACGGACGCCGCCGACCTGGCCGCCTACGGCTCCTCGCACGAGACCCGGGTGATGATCGCCGGCTTCGCCATGGGCTACGTGGCCGTCCTGCTCGCGTTCTTCGCCGTCGCCCTGCGAGGTGCGATCCGCTCGGGCGAGGCCGACGAGTCGACCTTCAGCAGCGTGGCCTTCGCCGGGGGGCTGATGGTCTCCGTCGCCAGCGCCCTCTGGTCGTACGTCAGCCTGACCACCCTCTCGGCTGTCACCGACGGCAACGCGGCCGCGGTCTCCGCCATGGTGCACTTCAGCTCGCTGAGCTGGCTGCCCTGGTTGATCGGCTCGGCCGTGCTCTACCTGTCGGTCGGCATCGGTGCGCTGCGGACCGCCGCCCTGCCGCGGTGGCTCGCGTTCGTCACCGTCGGGCTCGGCGTGCTGTGCCTGACCGGTGTCGGTGGGATCGCCGTCTACCTGGCCACGCCCCTCTGGCTGATCGTCGCCGGATTCGTCCTGCACCAGCGGCTCGCGGCCGCGGCGCCGCCACGTCCCACCACCGCCGCTCCGGCCGCTCCGTCCGTCCACGTCTGAGAGGCAGACCACGTACGGCAGGAGGGGACTGCGTCCCCGTGGGTGCTACGGGCGCCCGCGGGGACGCAGCCGCACGCCGGGCAGCGCGGGTGCCGGCAGGGCGCCGCCGTCGTACCCCTCGACCCGGCCGAACCTGGTCTCCTCACCCGCCACGGCCCGCTGCCACTCGTCGCGCACCGCCTCGACCTCGTCGTGGTCGCGGCCGACGAAGTTCCACCACATGAGCAGCTCCTCGTCGAACGGCTCGCCGCCGAGGAGCAGCCCCCGGGCCGCGCCGCCGCCGCCCGTCAGCGCGAGCCGGTCACGGCCGCAGCCGAGGTAGACCAGCGAGCCCCTCGACACCTCGCCGCCGTCCACCACCAGGCCGTCGGAGAGCGCGAGCACGGCGTGCTCGAAGGACGGCTCGAGCGGCAGCTCGCCACCGCCCCCGGCCGCGAGCTGCACGTCGGCGCCCACGATGGGGCTGTACGTCGTCGCCGGCGAGACCGCGTCGCCGACCCGGCCGAGCACGACCGTGGCGCTCAGCCCCCCGACCTCGTGGACCGGCAGCGCGTCGTGGTGCTCGAACGCCGGCGCCGTCTCCCGCGCCTCGTCGGGCAGGGCGACCCACAGCTGCACGCCCCGCAACGTCGGTGACGACGGCGTGGACGTCTCGGCGTGGCTGATGCCGCGCCCGGCGGTCATCAGGCTCAGCGCGCCAGGTCGGACCAGGGCCGAGCTGCCGACGCTGTCCTGGTGCAGCACCTCGCCGTCCAGCAGCCAGGTCACGGTCTGCAGCCCGGTGTGGGGGTGCGGCGGCACCCGCATCGGCGACTCGGCCGGGTCGGCCGGCCCGTACTCGTCGACGAAGCACCAGGCCCCGACCGAGCGCAGTCCGCGGTGCGGCAGGGTGCGCCGTACGAGCATCGCGCGCGGCCCGCCGAGCGGCACCTCGCGGGGCTGGAGCACCCGCCGGACCGGCTCGGCGCTCACGGTGGCCAGCCCGCCGGCCAGCTCCTCGTCCGGCCGCCGCTCGAGGTTGCTCACGCAACGGAGCGTAGGCCTCAGGGGTAGCGACCGACCAGGTCGAACGCCGGGGCTGCGAGGGTCCCACCGTCCACGACCCGCAGGTCCAGGTCGGCCGCGGCTGCCGCGACCGCCGCGGCCAGGTCACGCACCGTGCGCGGCCGGCGGCGCGAGGAGACGAGATGGCGGGCCAGCCGGCCCTTGACCCACTTGGCGTGGTAGCTGACCGGCCCGACCTTCCGGGCGTTCCCGCTGCCGCGCTCGGCGAGCACCCGGACGGCGACGACCCGGGCCCGCACCGCTCCGGTAGGCCGCCACATCGCCGTGTAGTCGGTGGAGCGCAGGTCGAGCACCACCGAGTCCACGACCAGCGCGGGCAGTGCGGCGGCCAGCGGCTGCCGCCAGTGCGCCACGACCCGGCCGAGCCCGGGGACCGAGCCGCTCGCGGGCACCCGGTAGTCGGGCACCGGGTCGCCGCCCCGCACGACTCCCCAGAGCCCGCTGAGCACCAGGACCTGCTCGTCGGCCCGCCGCCGCGCCGCGGCCGAGAGCGACCCGGCGTCCAGCGCCGCGTAGACCACGCCGGCGTAGCGGTCCAGGGCGGGCCGGGTCGCGGCTCTGGTGACCGCCCGGTCGGCGGCCAGCGCCGCGTCCGCCAGCCCCGGGGGCAGCCTCAGCCCGGCTGCCAGCGCGGCCGGGTCCGCCGCGGCAGCGTGGCGGACGGCGGCCACCAGCGCGGCGCGGGGCGCTGCGAGGGCGGGCGTGGACATCGTCGGCCGCGGCCCGAGCGGCGGGCCGTCACCGCCGGGCGTCTTGCCCTCGGAGGGCGGCAGCAGGACCAGCACGGGCGGCGACGCTACCGAGTCGCCCGGAACCGGACGTTCGGCTGACGGGAAACCGCTGCCGGACGGCGGCGGCCGACCGTAGGGTGCCGCAAGGGGGGCTCGGGCGGGGTGGCGAAGGATGGGAACGGCTGTGTCGGTGCCGCAGGTCAGCACGGGGCACGACGACGCGTCCCGCGACACGGGCGGGGACGTCGCCGCGACGGTGCTCCGGATCGGTGTCCTGGGGGAGATGACCGCCCGCCGGCGCGACCGGTCCGCCGGCGACGGGGCCGGCTCCGACACCGTGATCGACCTCGGCGGGCCCCGGCAGCGCGCGGTCCTCGGGCTGCTGGTCCTGGCCCGCGGCGACGTGGTGCCGGCCGACCGGATGATCGACGCCCTGTGGGGCGAGGAGACCCCGCCGAGCGCGACCAGCGCGCTGCAGGCCTACATCTCCCACCTGCGTCGCCGGCTCGAGCCGGCCCGTGGTCCACGCGACCGGCAGAGCGTCATCGCCCGGCAAGGCCCGGGCTACGCGCTGCGCACGGAAGACCTGGTCGTCGACTCCTGGGACTTCGAGCGGCTGCTGCTGCAGGCCGGCGCCGCCGAGTCGGCCGCCGAAGCCCACCGGCTGCTCGACCAGGCGCTCGCGCTGTGGCGGGGGCCGGCCTTCGCCGACCACATCGGCCAGCCGTGGGCGGACGCCGAGTCCGCCCGGCTCGCCGGGCTGCGCGACGTGGCCCGCGAGCAGCGGCTCGAGGCCCGGCTCGGCGCCGGCGAGTCGGCGGTGCTGGTGCCGGAGATCGAGGCGCTGGTCGCGGAGGACCCGTTGCGCGAGGAGCGCTGGCGGCTGCTCGTGCTGGCCCTCTACCGCGCGCACCGGCAGGCCGACGCGCTGGCCGCCCTCCGCCGGGCGCGCAGCACGCTCTCCGACGAGCTGGGGGTCGACCCCGGCCCGGCCCTGCGCGCGCTCGAGGCCGAGGTGCTGGCCCAGTCGCCGAACCTGGACGCTCCCGCCCGCACGGTCGCTGCCGAGGCACCGGCGGACGCGCCCTCGGAGGCCTCGACCCCGGCACGGGCCACTGCCGCGCCGGTCGCGGCCCCGGTCGCCGCAGCTCCGGCGCCACCGGTCGTCGTCGAGGAGATGGTCGACCGCGACCGCGAGGTGCAGGTGATGGCCGGGGCGCTCGCCGACGCGCTCGACGGGCAGGGCCGGCTGCTGCTCGTCCACGGTCCGGCCGGGATCGGCAAGAGCCGGCTCCTGCAGGAGGTACGTCGCACGGCAGCCGAGAAGGGCGCCCTCGTCCTCACCGCCCGTGGCAGCCAGCTGGAGCGCGACTTCGGCTTCGGCGCGGTGCGCCAGCTCTTCGAGGGCGTGCTCGCCGACCCGGCCCGCCGGGCCACCCTGCTGGCCGGCTCCGCGTCCTCGGCCGCCGCGGTCTTCGACGACGTTCCCGGCACGACGCACGCGCACAGCCCGGCCGACCGCGCCGACGGCTCGTTCGCCGTGCTGCACGGCCTCTACTGGCTGACCGTCAACCTGGCGGCCGACCGGCCGGTCGTGCTGGCCGTGGACGACGTGCAGTGGTGCGACACCGGCTCGGTCCGGGCGCTTGCGTTCCTGCTGCGCCGCCTCGAGGGGCTGCCGGTGCTGATCACCACCACCCTGCGCACCGGCGAGACCCACGAGGACGAGAGCCTGCTCGCCGAGCTCGCCCAGGACGACGCCACGGTGTCGGTGCACCCCGGCCCGCTGGGGCCCGAGGGCACCGCCCGCCTGGTCCGGCTGCGGCTCGGGGACCACGCGCACGAGAGGTTCGTCGCCGCGTGCCACCGCACCACCGGCGGCAACCCGCTGCTTCTGCGCCAGCTGCTGCGCGCGCTGCAGGTCGAAGGGGTGCGCCCGGACGCGTCGCACGCCGACACGGTCAACGCCATCGGCTCGCGCGCCGTCTCCAGCATGGTGCTGATGCGGCTGCGCCGCCTGCCGGCGGACTGCACCGCCGTCGCCCGCGCGGTCGCGGTCCTCGGTGACGGCGCCGAGCTGCCGGTCGTCGCCGCCCTGGCCCAGCTCGACGAGGAGCAGACCGCGGCGGCCATCGCGGTGCTGGCCCGGGCCGAGGTGGTGCGGGTCGACCAGCCGCTCGGCTTCGTGCACCCGCTGGTCGGCGAGGCCGTCTACCAGGACGTCCCCCCCGGCGAGCGCGAGCTGGCCCACGAGCGGACCGCGCGGGTGCTGATGGGCCGCGAGGCGACGCCAGAGCAGGTCGCCGCCCACCTGCTGCTGGCTCCTCGCCGTGGCAACCAGGACGCCGTCGTCCTGCTGCGCCGGGCCGCGGAGACCGCGGCCGAGCGCGGCGCCGCCGACGCGGCCAAGACCTACCTGCAGCGGGCGCTGGCCGAGCCGCCGCGGGCGGAGGACCGGCCGGCCGTGCAGGTCGAGCTGGGCGGCCTGGCCGCGATGACCGACGGCCCGGCCGCCGTGGCGAGCCTCCGGGCGGCGTACGCCACTCTCATCGACCCGGCGCCGCGCGCGGACGTCGCCATCATGCTGGCCCGCACGCTGGTCTTCGCCGGCGAGCCCGGCGAGGCCACCGCGTTCGCCCGGTCCGCCGCGGCCGGCCTGCCCGACGAGCTCGACGACGCCCGGCAGGGCCTGCACGCGCTCGAGCGCATCGGGGGCTACATGCACGGGCTGCCCAAGGAGGACTGGCTGCTCGGCCGGCCCGAGGTGCGCGGCACCGGCGTGGGTGCCCGGGCCCTCGCCGCGACGCTGAGCTGGGAAGAGCTCATCACCACGGGCGACCGCGCCGAGGCCGCCCGCCTGTCCCGCTTCGCGAACGAGGACGGGCAGCTCCAGCGCCACGACACCGGCCTGCTGTGGGTCGTCGCGACCTTCGTCCTCGAGATGTGCGACGAGAGCAGCGGCGACTTCTGGGACCGCACCCTCGCCGAGGCCTACGCCCGCGGCTCGCTGTTCTCGGCCCTGTCGGTGCACCTGTGGCGCGGGCACATGCTGTGGCACCACGGCAACCTGCGCGAGGCGCTGCAGTCGATCCACACGTCCAACGACCAGAGCCGGGCCTGGGGTGCGCCGGAGGTCGGTGTGCCCTACGGCCAGGCGTTCATCCTCGGCATCCTGATCGAGCAGGGCGACCTCGCCCAGGCCCGCCGGATCGCCGAGCCGGTGCTCGACCAGCCGCGGTTCGGCGACGGCGCGCGGCTGTTCGAGGAGAACTACGCCCGGCTGTGCGCCGCCGAGGGCCACCACGAGGAGGCGCTGGCGCGGCTGGACCGCACCGAGCAGATGCAGACGACGGTGACCAACCCGGTGTGGCGGCCCTGGCGCACCTACCGGGCGCCGATCCTGGCCGCGGTCGGCCGGGTCGAGGAGGCCAGGCAGCTGATGGTCGACGAGATCGCGGCGGCGCGCCACTGGGGTGCGCCGAGCGTCCTCGGCCGCACCCTGCGGGTCGCCGGCGAGCTCGGCGGCCCCGGCTCCGAGGAGATGCTGCGCGAGGCGCTGGAGTGCCTGACCTCCAGCGTGGCCCGTTTCGAGCTGGCGTGCGCCGAGCTGGCGGTCGCCCGGGTGTCGCGCGACGCAGCCGAGCGCGAGCGGCTGCTGCGGGCCGCCCTCGGCCGCAGCCTGGAGTGCGGGTCCGACGGTCTCTACCGCCAGGTGGCCGCCGAGCTGGTGGCCGACGGGTCGACCGGCGACGACGTACCGCCGGACCCGGCTGCCGTGTTCACGCCCACCAACACCGAGCGCCGGATCGTCGCGGCGGTGGCGAAGGGCTACAGCCACCGCGAGATCGCGGAGGCGCTCTTCCTCACCCCGGCGCGGGTCGAGCGGACCCTCGCCGAGCTGCGTCGTGGCCTCGGGGCTGCCAGCGACGCCGAGCTCGCCCAGCTGGTGGCGTCGCACCGGCTCTGACCTGCGGCTTCGCGCCCGGCCGCGGCCTCAAGTCGGCTCCAAGGCCACCTCAAGTGATCAGGGCGAGAGTGGCCCTGCACAGCGACCCGCCGTCCGCACGCCGTCAGGAGCACGCCCGTGACCGCTCAGCCCACCGTCCCCGCGCCCGCTGCGTCGGCAGAGTCCGCTGCTTCCTCCCGGGACCTGGCTGCCCTGCGCGACCTCTGCGGGGGCGCCGTCCACCTGCGCGGGGACCGCGGCTACGACGACGCGCGGACGCCCTGGAACGTCGCCGTGGACCAGCGGCCGGCCGCGGTCGCCTACCCGGCGAGCGCGGCGGAGGTAGCCGAGGTGGTGCGCGCGGCGGCTGCGCTCGGGCTGCGGGTCGCGGCCCAGGGCACCGGCCACAACGCCGGTCCGCTGGGTGCCCTCGACGACGTGGTGCTGGTCCGCACGTCGGCGATGACCGGCGTCACCGTGGACCGGGGGCGCCTCGTCGCGCGGGCCGAGGCGGGGGTCCTCTGGGAGGACGTCGTCACCGCCGTCGCCGAGCACGGCCTGACCGCGCTGCACGGCTCCTCGCCCGACGTGGGCGTCACGGGCTACTCGCTGGGCGGCGGGATCGGCTGGTACGCCCGCAAGCTGGGCATGCAGGCCAACAACGTGACGGCCCTCGAGGTCGTGACCCCCGCGGGTGACGTGGTGCGGGCCGACGCGGAGAGCAACAGCGAGCTGTTCTGGGCGCTGCGGGGCGGCGGCGGCAACTTCGGCGTCGTGACCGCGCTCGAGTTCCGGGTCTTCGACTTCGACACGGTGTACGCCGGCTGGCTGGTCTACGACGGCTCCCGCGCCGCCGAGGTCCTGCGGGCCTGGTCGGCCTGGTCGGCCGACGCCCCCGACGAGGTGACCACCGCCTGGCGCATCCTCAACGTCCCGCCGATCGAGGAGATGCCGCCGCCGTTCCGCGGCCGCACCATCGTCGTCATCGACGGCGCCGTCATGGGCACCGACGAGGAGGCCGCCGCCGTCCTGGCGCCGCTGCGGGCCCTCGAGCCGGAGATGGACACCTTCGAGCGGCAGCCGACCGCGGCGCTGATCCGGCTGCACATGGACCCGGAGGGCCCGACGCCGGCGGTGTCGGACTCGCTCGTCCTCGACTCGATGCCCGACGCCGCGATCGATGCGCTCGTCGCGGCCGCCGGCCCCGGGTCGGGCTCGTCCCTCATCCTGGCCGAGCTGCGCCAGCTCGGCGGGGCGCTCGGGCGGCCGCACGACGGCGCCGGGGCGATGCCGGCGATCGCGGGGCAGTTCCTCTTCCTCGCCGTCGGCATCGCCGCGACGCCGGAGATGGCGGCCAGGAGCCAGGCCGACGCGACCCGCGCCGCGCAGGCCGTCGCGCCGTGGCAGACCTGCACGTACTACCTGAACCTCGCCGAGAACGCGGTGGACACCGCCAAGGGCTACCGCGCCGAGGCCTACGCCCGGCTGCAGGCGCTGCGCGCCCAGGTCGACCCGGCCGGGCTGATGGTCGCCAACCACCCGATCCCGACACCTCAGGTGGATCTGCCGCAGCAGCGGTGACCCAGGTGTGACGGCGCAGCCGCCGGGGTGGAGCGGACATGGAGGGGATCGCTCCATCCCGGCGGACCTGCTAGGCTTCCTGGCAGGTTGCTGACAACGCAGTTCCTCGCACGTTCTCTGGACGCCCGCGGATCGTTCATCCGTCGGGCGTCTTGTCATATGTGGACCCGAGCACCGGTTCCGGATGTGGGACGACGACCACCGCGGGCAGCCGTGGGCCGGCAGTTCCGCCGGCTCGTCCGCACCACATATCAAGGAGCACGGAATGACTCAGGGCACAGTGAAGTGGTTCAACGGCGAGAAGGGCTTCGGCTTCATCGCCCAGGACGGCGGCGGCGCCGACGTCTTCGTCCACTTCTCGGCCATCCAGGCTGACGGCTACCGCTCGCTGGACGAGAACCAGCGCGTGGAGTTCGACGTCACGCAGGGCCCGAAGGGCCCGCAGGCGGAGAACGTCCGCCCCGTCTGACGATCGTCTGACGATCTGACCGGCTGGACCACAGCCTCGTACGAAGGGACCTCGCCTCCGGGCGGGGTCCCTTCGTCCGTCCGAGCCGGTGTCGGCTCGTGTGCGGGGCATGCATGCTGGGGCCGTGCGCTACCCCGCCCCGCTCCGGCCCGGAGACACCATCGGCGTGACGGCACCGTCGTCCGGCGTGGAGGACGAGCTGGGTCCGCGCCTCGACTTCTGCGTCGAGCACCTGCGCCGGCTCGGCTACCAGGTGCGGGTCGGCGACTGCATGGACGGCACCGGCCTGGTCAGCGCGCCGGCGGCCGACCGGGCCGCCGAGCTCGCCGGGATGCTGCTCGACCCGCGGGTCGGCGCCGTGGTGCCGCCGTGGGGCGGCGAGCTGGCGATCGACCTGCTCCCCCTGCTCGACTACGAGCGCCTTGCCGCCGCCGCGCCGACCTGGGTCGTCGGCTACTCCGACACCAGCACGGTCCTGACCCCGCTGACCCTGCTGACCGGGGTCGCCACGCTGCACGGCGCCAACCTGATGGACACGCCGTTCACACCGCCCGAGGGGCTGGCGCACTGGCTCGACGTCGCGACGTCGCCCACCGGTGCCACCGTGACGCAGACCGCCGCGACCCACCACCAGGAGTCGTGGCCGGACTTCCGGACCCAGCCCGAGGTCGAGTCGATGCAGCTCACCGTCCCCGCCGGGTGGCAGGTGCTCGGCGACGCGCGAGACGTCCAGGCGACCGGCCGGCTCGTCGGCGGCTGCCTCGACACGCTGGCCATGCTCCCCGGGACGCCGTACGGCGACGTCGGCGCCTTTGCGGACCGGCACGCACCCGAGGGGCTGCTGGTCTACCTCGAGGTGTCCGACGCCCCCGCGGCCGAGGTGTCGCGGATGCTGCACCACCTCCGCTACGCCGGATGGTTCGACCGGGCGACCGGAGTCATGGTCGGGCGCACCCCCGCGCCGGCCACCTTGGGCTTCAGCCAGGTCGACGCGGTGCACCACGCGCTCGGCGACCTGCCGGTCCCGGTGCTGTTCGACGTCGACGTCGGGCACGTGCCGCCGCAGATGGCGCTGGTCAACGGCGCTCTCGCGACGATGGAGCTGACCGGCTCCGCTCGCGGCACGCTGGTGCAGCGGCTGGTCTAGGTGCCGGTCTCAGGGCCGGCGGATGTAGTACTCGGTGAGCTCGCGGCACCGGCCCTCGTCGTCGAAGCGCAGGACGAAGCAGTTGTCGTACGTCCGCACGACCGTTCCCCCGGCCTCGTCGCGGTAGGACGAGGTGCCGGTCGCCACGACGGTGTCCCCGTCGACGGCCACCGGGGAGTACTCCGCGTCGTACGTCCCGGGGTCGTCACGAGTCGACGCTCCGTCGGCGGCGCTCTCACCGAGCCACGACGCGACAACCTCGTCGCGGCCGACGACCGCCTCGTCGTAGGGGTGGTAGCGGTAGGCGACGTCCGCGCTGAACAGCAGCGCGATCTCGTCCCGGTCGTAGGAGAGCCACGCGGCGACGTACCGGTCGAGCCACTCCTGGGCGCTGGTGCGGTCCATCGCCTGACGGTACTCGCGGGGCCCGCGCGGTCAGCGACGGCCCAGCTCGAACCCGGTGCGGGCCAGGACCGACGGGATCGCCCCGACGCGAGTGAGGTTGTACTCGTGCCACTCCGGCCTCAGGCCCTCCCAGGCGACCAGCTGTGGTGTCACCTTCTGGCGGGCGTCACGCACGTTGCCGTAGCGCCAGCCGTCCGAGCCGCGCCGGGCCCGCCACCGGTCGTGGTCGCGCACTGCCAGCCGCATCGCCTCTTCGGGCGTGAACACGATGGTCGGCTCGCCCCAGTGGCGGAGCGGGAGCAGCTCGAAGCCGTTCTCCTCCAGCGCGTCGGTCATCCCGTCGGCGGCCTCCCGGGCTGCCTCCCGTTCGTCGTCGGTCAGCGCGGCCCAGGGCGGGTCCACCACCCCACGCGCCTGGGCCCGGACCAGGTGGTCGTCGTAGAGCGCCCGGGCGAGCTGCTCGCGGACGCCGCCGTCCACGAGCGCCGGCGAGCAGGTCCGGTCGAGCATGGGGAACAGCCGCAGGCCCGGGAAGCGCTGGTCACCCTCCTCGTCGTCCACGCTGACCGACGCGCCCAGTCCCGCCTCCCCACGGGTGCGGACCACCACCGGGATCGTCGGGTCGTCGATCGCGCGGTGCAGGAACAGCGCGGTCGACAGGGCTGTCGACTCGTCGTCCAGCACGACGGCGACCAGGCTGGGCCGGACCTCGGTAAGTCGCT
>DATHAP010000076.1 GCA_035489715.1 Actinomycetes bacterium | reverse complement strand
TCGCAGTGCTGGTCGGTGCGGTCGGGCTGGCCGTCGTGGGCTTCGGGCGCTCCGCGGCGACACCGGCGGTCGCCATGCTGCTGACGCTGGCCGCCGCGCTGTCGTGGGCGATCGGCAACGTGCTGAGCCGGCGGGTCCGCTCCGCCTCCGGGCTGTCGCTGACCGTGTGGTCCGGCCTGGTCGTGCCGGTGCCGGCGGTCCTGCTCTCGCTGCTCGTCGACGGCCCGGCCGAGGTGGGTCACGCGCTGACGCACCTGCCGGTCAGTGCGCTGTTGGCGACCGCGTACACCGCCTACCTGGCCAGCCTGGTCGGCTACGGCCTCTGGAACCACCTGCTCGGCCGGCACCCGGCGGCTGCCGTCGTGCCGTTCGCGCTGCTCGTCCCGGTCGTGGGCATGCTCGCCGCCTGGGCGGTGCAGGGCGAGACGCCCAACGCGGCCGAGACGGTCGGCGGCCTGCTCTTGTTGACCGGCGTGGCCGGGGCAGTCGTCCGGCCGGCTGCCCGGCCCCGTCGCGAGAGTGGCGGTCGCCCACGCGACGCGTGCCGCGAGCGGGTGCTTGACGGCGGCTGACCGGCAGACGACTCTGCAAGGGACGGGGTGACCGACCTGTCCGACGGTCGGCTTCCCGTGGTGACGGGGGCGTCATGACGAATTCGCACCAGGCTGGCAGCACACCCGCGGACGTGATGGTGACCACCAACCGGGTCGAGGTGGTCGACGGCACGGTGCCGGCTCCGGCCCCGGCAGATCCTGGGCCGGGCGAACCTCATGGCGGTGGTGAAGGGGGCGGGACCAAGCCGCCGGTGATCCTCTTCCTGCCCGGGCTGTCGACGCTCGGCCACAACACGACCGTCCGGCTGGCTGATGTGATGTGCGCCAACCTCACCCGAGGTCCTGGGACGTTCGCCGTCCGCAGCCTCGACACCAGCGCGGGCGCGCTGAGCGACGGCCGTCGGATCGTGGAGGCGGACGAGGCCTCGGTGCTCGACCTCTACACCGTGCAGTTCCGGCAGGCCCTGCCGAAGCCAGCGGTCGAGGTGCAGCGGCCCGGGGTGCTCGCGCAGCTCAGGCTGATGGTGACGCAGACCCTGTACTTCCTGCGGGCCCTGTGGCTGCTGCTGAAGGCGATCCGACGCCCGGCCAAGACTCCGGTCGCCAAGTGGCAGCTGCTCATCGGCGTCGCGGCGGTGCTGTCGCTCTTCGCATCGATCCTCGTCACCGTCGTGGCGATCCTCACCGTATTCGGTGTCATCGAGGCTCCCCGGCTCAGCGAGGACCTCGTCGACGTCCTCGCACTCGGCTCGACCGCCGCTACGACCTGGCTGATCACGAAGGCCGCACCGATGGTCCGCAAGGCGGCCGCGATGGTCCAACAAGTGCTCGACTACGCGGAGCACGACCAGAACACGGCGACCGTCACCAACTGCCTCGGTGACGCCCTCGACGCGGTGCTCGAGGACGACCCGGGACGTGAGGTGTACGTCCTCGGGTACAGCCTTGGCGCGCTTGTCGCCGTCGACTACCTCAGCCCGCGCAGGTCCCAGCTCGGGTCGCTCGACGACCGCCACGCGAGGGCGATCAAGGGTCTGGTCACCATCGGCTGCCCGATCGACTTCATCCGCCTCTACTTCCCGGCATACATGCTCGGGCGCGACACCCGCGTCACTGATCTCCCGTGGGTCAACATCTACATCGCCGCGGACGTCCTCGGCTCCAACATGGGCGACGATGGTGACGTCGAGCAGCCCACCGGGCAGAGCGTGGTGTCGGTCGGCGACCTCCGCCCGGCAATGAGCTACCGCTACACCAACGAGAAGCTGGGCTTCTTGAACATCTGGGGCCAGCGCGGCTTCCTCAGCCACGGGGAGTACTGGTCGGTCCCGGGCTCTGGCAACTGCCTCGAGCTCGTGACCGGGATCGCGCTCGGCACGGTGTCTGTGCCCTAGCGGAACAGCTCGGGGTGGGCGGCCAGCTCAATGCGGGTCCGCCGGATGTGGCCGGCCAGGTAGCGCTCCGCGTCGTCGGTGTCCCGTCGCTCGATCGCATCCAGGATCAGCCGGTGCTCGTGGTCGACGATCCAGAGCCGGTGCCGGCCGCCGAGGCTCATGAAGGCCCGACGGTAGGCCTGGGTGGAGTTCCACAGCCGGGTCGCGGTGCCGGCCAGCTGCTCGCTCGGGCAGCCGGCGTAGGAGCCGAGGTGGAACTCCCGATCCAGCACCATGAAGTCGCGCAGGTCGGCGTCGGCGGCGATCCGCTCGTGGATCGCGGAGAGAGCCCGCACCTCCGCCGACGACAGGTGCGGGATGCTCTCGGCGAGAGCCAGCGGCTCCAGGCGCTCGCGCATCTTGTAGAGCACGTCGAGCTCGGCGGCGTCGAGCCGCGGCACCCGGGCGCCCTTGTTGGCCTCGAGCTCGGTGAGCCCCTCGGCCTCCAGGATGCGCAGCGCCTCGCGCACCGGCAGCCGGCTGGTGCCCAGCCGGTCGGCCACCTCCTCCTGCCGGATCCGCTCGCCCGGCCCGATGTCGCCGGAGAGGATCGCGGCCCGCAGGTGGGCGGCGATCCGCTCGCTGGCCGCACCCAGCGCCGGCTGCGCCGGATCGGGGACGGTCACTGCGGCGGGTTGGCGGGGATCGCCTCGGCGGCGCGCTGCCGGTCGTACGCCTTGCCCTCGGGATAGCTCACCAGCTCGAACTGCATGCCCCAGGGTGACAGGAAGTAGACCCACCGCTGCCCCTCCGACGGCCCCTTGCTAACCGTCGGCTCGCCGAGGACGGTGAGCCCCTGCTCGCGCAGGAAGGCGACACCCGCGTCGAGGTCGTCGACGTAGAGGGCGACGTGGTGCCCGCCGATGTCGCTGTTGCGCGGCTGGTCGGTGTCCTGGTCCGGCGCGGAGTACTCGAACACCTCGAAGACGGCCTGCCCGCCGCAGCGGAAGAAGTGCAGCTGCTTCATGACGGCGCGGGGGTGCACGTTCAGGTGCTCCTGCATCCAGTCGCTGTCGTCGTGGCGGAACGGGCCGAGGGAGTACATGTACTCGCAGCCGAACACGTCCACGAGGAAGGTCCGTGCCTGCTCCAAGTCCGGCACGGTGAAGCCGATGTGGTCGACGCCGGTGAGGCGGGCCTGCGTCTGCAGGGTCTGCGGCGGCTCCGGCACGGTTGCGGCTCCTTGTCGACGTACGGGCTCTTCGGATCCGAAACACGCTACCTGGCGCGACAATCCGCCCACAAGGGTTGTCATTGGATCCAATGACTGCCAGGCTGGAGGCTCGCACCACCTCACGGGAGCCGCCATGCCGGAGCACCGCAGGCTCGACCCGGCCGTGCCGTGGGTCGAGGTCGTCGCGACCGAGGCCGACTGGGACGCCGCCGACCCGTCCGCCCTGCTGTCGATGTTCAGCCACCTGACGCTGATCAGGGTCTTCGAGGAGTACGTCCTCGAGCTGGCCGGGTCGGGCCTCGTCCACGGGCCGGCCCACTCGAGCATCGGCCAGGAGGGCGGCGCCGTCGCTTCGGTGCTGTCCTTGACGAGCGATGACACCGTCAACGGGTCGCACCGCGGCCACCACCAGTTCCTGGCCAAGGCGTTGCACCATGTCGAGCCCAAGGGGGTCGACCCGACCGCGCCGGTCGGCGACGAGGTGCGCACCGTGCTGCTGCGCACCCTGGCCGAGATCTGCGGGCTGGACCGGGGCTGGAGCCATGGTCGCGGCGGCTCCATGCACCTGCAGTGGCACGAAGCCGGCGCGATCGGCACCAACGCGATCGTCGGCGGCGGCGTGCCGCTGGCGGCCGGGTCGGCGTGGGCGCACAAGCAGGCGGGCACCGACGCGGTCGCCGTCACCTACTTCGGCGACGGCGCCATCAACATCGGCTCGACGCTGGAGACGATGAACCTCGCGTCCGCGTGGCAGCTGCCGCTGTGCTTCTTCATCGAGAACAACCGCTACGCCGTCTCGACAACCGTCGACGAGGCGACCGGCGAGCCCCGGCTGTCCGGCCGGGGCCCGGGGTTCGGCATCGCGAGCTGGAAGGTCGATGGCATGGACCCGGTCGCGGTCAACCTCGCCATGCAGGAGGCAGTCGCGCACATGCGGGCCGGAAACGGGCCGACGGTCGTCGAGGTCGACGTCTACCGCTACTTCCACCAGAACGGGCCGTTCCCCGGCTCTGCGTTCCGCTACCGCAGCAAGGAGGAGGAGCAGGAGTGGCGGGCCCGTGACCCGATCGACCAGGTGGCGCTCAACCTGGCTCGGCGCGGGATCGTCGACGGGTCGGTGCTCGACGCGTTCACCGACCAGGTGAAGGGCCTGCTGGCCGAGCTCGGCGACGTACTCCTCGAACCGCTCCCCGGCGGCAAGCCCGGGCAGCGCCAGATCAAGCCGGCCGAGTGGCCCGACCCGTCCTACGTCGACGTCGGCGTGCGCGGCGACCTGAGCGAGCTCGCGGACGCACCCTTCGTGGACCGCGACACCTTCACCGGTGAGGTGGCGGACACGAAGTTCATCGACGCCGTCGCCGAGGTGATGCGGCGGCGGATGGAGACCGACGAGCGGGTCGTCGTCATGGGGGAGGACGTGCACCGGCTCAGCGGCGGCACCAACGGTGCCACCAAGGGTCTCGCCGACGCCTTCCCGGGGCGCATCCTCGGCACGCCGATCAGCGAGAACGCGTTCACCGGCCTGGGTGGTGGTGTCGCCCTCGACGGCCGCTACCGCCCGGTGGTGGAGCTGATGTACGCCGACTTCATGTGGGTCGCAGCCGACCAGATCTTCAACCAGATCGGCAAGGCGCGCCACATGTACGGCGGCGACGGTGCCGTGCCGTTCGTCCTGCGCAGCAAGGTGGCGATGGGCACCGGCTACGGCTCGCAGCACTCGATGGACCCGGCCGGTGTCTTGGCGACCGCGCCGGGCTGGCGGATCGTCGCGCCGTCGACACCCTTCGACTACGTCGGGCTGATGAACACCGCGCTGCGGCTCGACGACCCGGTGGTCGTGCTCGAGCACGTCGACCTCTACGCGTCGACCGGTGAGGGACCCGTCGACGACCACGACTACTGCCTGGAGGTGGGCAAGGCGGCGTTGCGACGCAAGGGCTCCGACGTGACGGTCCTCAGCTACCTCGCGATGACGCCGTACGTCCTCGAGGCAGCCGAGGAGGTGGCCGGCGACATCGACGCCGAGGTGATAGACCTGCGCTGGCTGGACCGGGCCAGCATCGACTGGGACACCATCGGCGAGAGCATCCGCAAGACCAACCGGGTGCTGGTCGCGGAGCAGGGTGCGCGCGGCACCTCGTACGGCGGCTGGCTGGCGGACGAGATCCAGCGCCGGTTCTTCGACTGGCTGGACCACCCGGTCGAGCGGGTGACCGGTGGCGAGGCGTCGCCGTCGATCAGCAAGGTGCTCGAGAGAGCGGCGATGGCGCGGTCGGAGGAAGTCGTGACCGCTCTGCGCCAGATCTCTCCGAAGCCAGGGGCCTGAGCCGTGCCCGATCTGCTGCGGATGCCCGAGATCGCGGCCGGCACCACCGAGGCCGTGCTGTCGAGCTGGTCGGTGGCCGAGAACGCCTCGGTGTCGGCGCGCGAGGTGGTGGCGACCGTCGAGACGGCGAAGGCGGTCGTCGACGTCGAGGCCGAGAGCGACGGCGTGATCCTGCGGCTGCTGGTGGAGCCGGGCGCCGAGGTCGAGACCGGTGCGCCGATCGCCCTGGTCGGCGCGGCAGGGGAGTCCGTCGCCGACCTCGACGCCGTGCTGCGCGACCTGGGTGTCACCTCCGCGCCCAAGACCCCGGCCACGTTGCAGCCGGACCAGGAGCCGGCGGCTGACGTTGCGGTCGAGGTCCCCGAGGCGGCGCCGACGCCGTCGCCCATCCCCGACGATGTCGCGACGACATCCGCTGCTCAGAGTGGCGCCTCGTCTCAGGATCAGCCGGCTGAGACGGCGAACGGCCACCGGTCCGGGCGGGTCTTCGCCAGCCCGCTCGCTCGCCGGTTGGCCAAGGAGGCCGGTCTCGCGGTCGAGCAGATCGCCGGGACGGGTCCGCATGGTCGCATCGTCCGTCGCGACGTCGAACAGGCGGCGAAGGTCGGCACTGGCACTGCTGCTGCCGAGACGCGGCCGGCGGCGGCCGGAGCGACCGGCCCTGCGGCCGGGTTGCGAGACCCGGCGGGGTGGCGCGACGTACCGCACACCAAGCTGCGCCGGCTGGTCGCCGAGCGGCTCGCCGAGAGCAAGACGACCGCGCCGCACTTCTACCTGCGCGACACCGTGCCGGTCGACCGGCTGCTCGCGCTGCGCGCCGAGCTCAACGACGGCGCCGAGACGCGCGTCTCGGTCAACGACCTGGTCGTCAAGGCGGTCGCGCGGGCGCACGTCGCCGTGCCCGAGCTCAACGTCACGTGGGGGCCGGACGCGGTGCGGCACTACGAGTCGGTCGACGTCGCCGTGGCCGTCGCGACGGACAACGGGCTCTTGACGCCGGTGCTGCGAGCGGTCGAGGACATGACGATCACCACCGTCGCGCGGACGACCCGCGACCTGGCCGAGCGGGCCCGGTCCGGGCAGCTGCGCCAGCACGAGCTCGAGGGCGGGTCGATCAGCGTGACCAACCTCGGGATGCACGGCACCGAGG
>DATHAP010000075.1 GCA_035489715.1 Actinomycetes bacterium | reverse complement strand
CCAGCCGCGGCAGGCCGCGGACGCTGCCGGCCTTGGTCACGTCGCCGAGCTCGACCCGGGCGAGGGCCGGGACGGCCTGGCTGGTGGACAGGACCCGGTCGCCGCCGGTCTTGGCGCTGTAGCGGACCGAGCCACGGACCGACGCCTTGGCGCCGCAGAGCGCCTGCAGGCCGCGGATGTAGCCACGGGCCATGGTCGCCTTCTTCAGCCGGCCGAGGTCCTCGAGCGCCTGCGCGGCGAGCGCGGTGCTGTTGGTGTTGCGCACCCCGTTGCCGGTGAAGGACCCGTCGCGGTGCTGCCGCCTGACCAGCCAGGTGCCGGCCGCCGCGGCGGCGCCGGTCGCGGCCGGGCCGCCCACGGTGGCCAGGGCCTGCACGGCGAAGCCGGTCGCGTCGACCGACCCGGAGCAGGTGGCCGCGCCGAACGCCTCCGGGAAGGCCCCGTTGTCGCACTGCTGGGCGAGCAGGAACTGCACGGCCGCGCGCGACGGGCCGGTCGCCGTGGTGCGCTCCAGGCCGATCAGCGCCAGCGACTGGGTGATCGTGTTGCTGAAGTCGCCGAACTCGCTGACGTCACTGAAGCGGCCGTGGTCGGCGGCGGCACAGCCGGCGCGCAGCGGGCCGCACTCGAGGGCGCGCAGCCCGGCCACCAGGTCGGCCCGCTCGGAATCGCCGAAGGCGCGCGGGTCGGTGTCACGGGCGGCCGCCACGACGAGCAGCTTGGCGAAGGCACCGGCGTAGAACTCGGTGGAGGAGCCGCCGCCGGTGTAGTCGAGGACGTGCGCCTTCAGGGCCTTGGTCGCGGCCCCCGCGCTGCCCTTGCCGACCCCGGCCGCGGAGAGCGCGAGGACGACGTCGGCGGTCTGCCCGTACGACGGGCCGAACTCGCCCACGACCAGGTGGGTCGTGGCGTCGAGCTGGCGGCCCAGCCAGCCGGCCCCGACGTCGGCCCGGTTGCGGGTCGTCGCCGCGCCGGCCGGGCCGGCGCTGGTCAGCAGGGTGGTGAGCACGAGCACGGCGGCCGTCAGCAGGGCCAGCGCAGCGAGCGCCCGGCTGCGACGTACGGCGGGCGACGGCAGGGCGATCGCCTGCGCTCGGGCAGGGGGGTGGTGGTGGGTGTTGTTCGGAGCCAGCACGGGGTGTCCTTTCGGAAGCGATCCGCGACGGATCCCCGACCGGCCCCGGCACCGGGACGACGACGCCCCCGACGCGCTGGGCGCGTGGGGGGCGTGAGGTCCGGGAACCCGGGGTGGGTCCGGGCTCCGCCCCGCATACCTCGACGGAATGAGAGGAGCCGCTCACGCCTGGGCAGGTGTTCCGACTCGCCGCGGGACCCTCGTCCGGTCGGTGACCAGGGGGCTGCGGCCTACGGTTGCGGGTCAGTGCCGGCTTCGGACCGGCTTCCCCTGCACGGGCGCGTCTGCAGTTGTGTGCCGACAGGTGCCGGCAGCTCGGACTAGACCACGGCGGGTACGGTCCCGTCAAAAGCAGGGAGGACCCGGATGAGCTACGCATGGCGCTTCGAGGCCGCCGACGGCACCGTCGTCGAGCGGGCCGGCGGCGACCGGTTCCCCAGCCAGGCCGACGCCGAGTCGTGGGTGGGGGAGGCCTGGCAGGAGCTGCTCGCCGAGGGCGTCGACCAGGTCAGCCTGCTCGAGGGCGACCGGGTGGTCTACGGCCCGATGAGCCTGCACCCGGCCGAGTAACCGCTCCGGAGACGTCCGCGGTGCAGGGCCGCAGCGGACGTCCACCCCTGCGCCGGCGACCCTCCGGAGACGTCCACCCCTGCGCCGGCGACCCTCCGGAGACGATCCGCGGTGAAGTGACCGCGATCCGCCTCCGGAGCGGGCGAGACTGCCGTCCTCAGCCGGCGCCAGCCGCGTCCTGCTGACACGCCTGGGTCCGCTGCGACGGGCGCGCCGACCATCCCGCCTGAGCAGTCACCACGCGCAACGGTGGGGTCAGGCAGTCAAGCCACTGGCGAGACCGCTCGGCTCGCACGTCAACCGAGATCGTCTCCTGATACCACAGTGCGTCGACGGCTGCCATTGACGGCTGGCATGCCACGCTCGATGTCTCAAGTGCGCGCCACGTGCACAGGGCCAATGTGTGGCTGGGCAACGATCACCGAGCCCGCCGACCAGGAGACGACAGGGCAATGGAAGTGCCGGATGCCCGATACGCCGGTCATTCGCGCAACCTGCTGCTCAGCGGGCGCCGGCGGCGCGCAGCACCCGGGCGATCTCGTCGTAGCCGCGACTGGTGGCGTGCTGCAGCGGCCGTACGCCGTCCCGCCGCGACGGCTTGTTGGCGTCGGCGCCGGCCTCGACGAGCAGGCGGACCACCCGGACGTAGCGCCGGCTGCCGTCGCCGAGGATCACCGCCTCGTGCAGCGCGGTCCAGCCGAGCTCGTTGACGTGGTCGACCCGGATGTCGGTCGCCAGCAGCCGCCGCACCACCCCGGGGTAGCCGCGGTCGGCGGCCCGGATCAGCCCGGTACCGTGGAAGCTGTCCAGGCTGCGCACGTCGCCGCCGGCGGCGAGGGTCAGGTCCAGCAGCCGGGTGTCGTCACCCACCTCGCTGGTCGCGATCAGGTAGGCGCTCTGCACGGTGTCGTCCTTGCGGTTCACGTCGGCACCCGCCTCGACGAGCACGCCGGCCACCCGGACGTTGTTCTCGTAGGCAGCCGCCACGAGCGCCGTGCGGCCGCGGTCGTCGCGCGCCCGCACCGAGGCGCCGCGGGCGAGCAGGGCACGCACCCGGTCGGGCTCGCCGCGCCGGGCCGCGCGGATCAGCGGCGGGTCGAGTGCCAGGTTGCGGACCAGCGGTCCCGACGTGGCCGGTGCTGCGCTGGTGGACGTGGTGCCCGCCGACGTCGTCGGGGACGTGGCGGACGTCGTCGGTCGAGCACTGTCGGACGTACGCCCCGAGGAGCTGTCACCACCGGCCGACGAGCACCCGGCGACGACCGCGACGGCCAGCGTCGCGACCACCGCTCCCACCACCGCCTCCGCGACGCGCACCCGGTCACCTTAGGGTCGGGTCCATGCGCTTCAGATACCTCGGCAACAGTGGCCTGAAGATCTCCGAGATCACCTACGGCAACTGGCTGACCCACGGCTCCCAGGTCGAGAACGAGGCGGCGGTCGCCTGCGTCCGCGCCGCTCTCGACGCCGGCATCACGACCTTCGACACCGCCGACGTCTACGCCAACACCAAGGCGGAGACGGTCCTGGGCGACGCGTTGAAGGGCGAGCGGCGGCAGTCGCTGGAGATCTTCACCAAGGTCTACTGGCCGACGGGGCCGGGCGGCCCCAACGACGTCGGCCTGTCCCGCAAGCACATCCGCGAGTCGATCGATGCCTCGCTGCCGCGGCTGCAGACCGACTACGTCGACCTCTACCAGGCTCACCGCTACGACACCGAGACGCCGCTCGAGGAGACGATGCAGGCCTTCGCCGACGTCGTCCGCTCGGGCAAGGCGCTCTACATCGGCGTCAGTGAGTGGACCGCCGAGCAGATCCGGGCCGGGCACGAGCTCGCGCAGGACCTCGGCATCCAGCTGATCTCCTCGCAGCCGCAGTACTCCATGCTCTGGCGGGTCATCGAGGGCGAGGTCGTGCCGGCCTGCCGCGAGCTCGGCGTCTCGCAGATCGTCTGGTCGCCGATCGCCCAGGGCGTGCTCACCGGCAAGTACGTGCCCGGCCAGGAGCCGCCGGCCGGCTCGCGGGCCACCGACGAGAAGGGCGGCGCCGACATGATCTCGCGGTTCATGAACGACGACGTCCTGCGCCGCGTCCAGGACCTCAAGCGGGTAGCCGACGAGCTCGACCTGACGATGGCCCAGCTGGCCGTCGCCTGGGTGCTGCAGAACGACAACGTCGCCTCGGCCATCATCGGCGCCTCCCGGCCGGAGCAGGTCACGGAGAACGTCAAGGCGGCCGGTGTGGAGATACCGGTCGACGCGATGAAGCGGATCGACGCGGTGCTCGGCGACGTCGTGGAGCACGACCCGGCGATGACGGCGAAGAACGTGCCGCAGCGCCGCCCGACCGAGTGACTGTCGTCAGTCGGGAGCGTTGACCAGCCGGCGCCGGGCGAGCAGGTGCACCAGCGGTCCGACCCCGCGGTAGGGGTCGGTGCGCCCGGCGCGCTCCTCGGCGGCCAGCAGGTCCACCAGCTCGTCCGGCGGGGGCACCGGCTCGTCCAGGGGTACGCCGTCGCTGAGCACCCGGACGCCGTGCCAGCGCTCGACGGCCAGGCCGTGCCCGGCCAGCCGGCGGGTCAGGTCGTCGACGTTGTCGGCCCGGGCGGCCACGCCGAGCTCGTTGACGTAGCCGGTCGCGTCGAAGGCCTCGAGAGCCTCCGCCCACTGCCGACGCATCGCGTGCCGCAACGCCATCGCCTCGCGGTTACGGGCGACCAGCGACAGCACGCCACCCGGCGCGGTCGCCGCGGCCAGCCCGGCCAGCGCCCGGCCGGGGTCGTCGAGGTACATCAGCACGCCGTGGCACAGCACCAGGTCGTACGTCGTCAGGCCGGTCGCCGTCGCCTCACCCGGCAGGTCGCGCACGTCCCCGACCTTCAGCGTGACCTGACGACGTACCGCTGGCGGCTCCGACTCGAGCGCGGCGCGGAACGGCGCCAGCATGTCCTCGGCGATGTCGACCGCGGTCACCCGGTGCCCCTCGCGGGCCAGCCGCAGCGCCTGGGTGCCCTGGCCGGCGCCGACGTCGAGCACGGTGAGCGGACGGTCCCCGCGGTCGCCGAGGAGGTCGCGCCGTGCCGCGTCGAGCTGGGTCGCGACGAGGTGCTGGCGCACGACGTTGCGCAGGTTGCCGAGCCGGGCGAGCCACAGGTCACGGCCCGGCTCGAAGCCGGGGGTCGAGCCGGTCGAAGAGGGGGAGCCGGTCACCCGCGGGCGCGGCGGCGCCCGGAGCGCAGCCGCGGCGGCGGCAGCCGGAACCGGCGGATCTGCATGCTGCGCATCAGCGCGTAGGGCACCGCCCCGCGGTGGCTCTCGTCGGGGTAGCTGCGGGCCAGGCCGCGGCGCAGCCGCATCACCAGCACGACTGAGTCGACGACCACCATGACGACCAGAGCCAGCCACAGGTAGGAGCCCGCGAGCTGCAGCGCGGGCACCGGGACGATCGTCAGGACGAAGATGAGCAGGGCCAGCGGCAGGAAGAACTCGGCGACGGAGCGCCGGGCGTCGACCAGGTCGCGGGCGTACTTCTTGACCGGGCCGCGGTCGCGGGCCGGCAGGTGACGCTCGTCGCCGGCGCGCAGGGCCTGCATCGACCTGGTGCGCTCGTCGCGCTGCCGCTCGCGGGACTGCTTGGCGGCCTCCTTGCGGTCGCGGGGCGCGGTGATCGCGCGCCGGCGTCCCTTCTCGACCTCGCGTCGCTTGGGCGTGGGGCGGCCCTTGCCGCCCGCCTTGGTCGCGTCGTCGCCCGCCGGGTCGGCGGCCGGCGCCGTCGACTCCTTGCTGCGTCCGAACACCCGGCCACCTTACCGGCCGGTCGTGTCCCGCCCGGCAGGGGAACACCGGTCACCCGGCCCCCGGGAACTCCGGCCGCCGACCGCTCGTCGGGCGTCCTAGGGTGGGATCACGAGTGGACGGTGCAGGTCGCCCCGTCCCACGTCCCAGTGAGGGGGCAGTGCGGTCGATGAGCTTCATGAAGCGGCTCAAGATGATCTTCAGTGCCAAGGCCAACAAGGCGCTCGACCGGGCCGAGGACCCGCGCGAGACCCTGGACTACTCCTACGAGCGCCAGCTCGAGATGCTGCAGAAGGTGCGCCGCGGCGTCGCCGACGTCGCCACCTCGCGCAAGCGGCTCGAGCTCCAGCAGGCCCAGCTGCAGCAGCAGTCGGACAAGCTCGAGACCCAGAGCCGGCAGGCGCTCGGCGCCGGTCGCGAGGACCTGGCCCGCGAGGCTCTGACCCGGCGCTCCGGCGTCCAGCAGCAGCAGCAGGACCTGGCCGCCCAGCATGCCGCGCTGCAGGCCGAGGAGGAGAAGCTCGTCCTCGCCTCGCAGCGGCTGCAGGCCAAGGTCGACGCGTTCCGCACCCGCAAGGAGACGATCAAGGCGACCTACACCGCCGCCGAGGCGCAGACCAAGATCGGCGAGGCCTTCTCCGGCATCAGCGAGGAGATGGGCGACGTCGGGCTGGCGGTCCAGCGGGCCGAGGACAAGACCCAGAGCATGCAGGCCCGGGCCGGGGCCATCGACGAGCTGCTCGCCAGCGGCGCCCTCGACGACGCCAGCGGCACCGCGAAGGACGACATCACCGCCGAGCTGGAGCGGATGTCCAGCCAGAGCGACGTGGAGCTCGAGCTGGCCCGGCTCAAGGGCGAGCTCGGTGCCGGCAAGGCGCCGGACGCGATCGAGGCTGGCGGCACGTCGGACGCGACCGGTGCACCGGTCGCCGAGGCGGCCCCGGCCGAGCCGGCCAGGACCGAAGGGGACCGGCCGTGATCGTGCGCATCCTGGGCGGCGAGGGCCAGCTCCGCGTCGACGACACGCACGCCGAGCTGCTCAACGGTCTCGACAGCGGGCTCGAGCGAGCCGTCGAGGCGGGCGACGAGGCGGGCTTCCGGTCCGCCCTCGCCGACCTGCTCGCCCAGGTACGTACCCTGGGGGAGCCGCTCGCCGACGAGGAGCTAGTCGAGTCCGACGCGCTGCTGCCCTCCGACGACGCGACGCTCGAGGAGGTCCGCGCGATGCTGACCGACACGGCCGAGGGGCTCATCCCCGGCTGATGGCCCGCTCGCGATACCTGCCCGACCGAGGCCTGACCGCCCGGATGGGCCTCACGATGTTCCTGCTCGGCCTGCTCTACGTCGCGCTGATCGCCGTCGTCACGACCCAGGTGGGTCTCGGCCTGGGGCTGGTCATCGCCGGCGGTGCGCTGTTCGCCCAGTGGTTCTTCTCCGACCGGATCGCGCTCTACGCCATGAACGGTCGGGTGGTGACCCCCGAGGAGGCGCCGCAGCTGCACGGCATCGTCGACCGGCTGTGCGCCCTGTCCGACATGCCGAAGCCCACTGTGGCGATCGCCGACACCGACGTGCCCAACGCGTTCGCCACCGGCCGGACTCCCCAGCGCGCTGTGGTCTGCGCGACGTCCGGGCTCATGAAGCGGCTCGACGAGCGCGAGCTGGAGGGTGTGCTCGCCCACGAGCTGTCGCACGTCGCGCACCGCGACGTGACCGTGATGACGGTCGCCTCCGTGGTCGGCGTGCTCGCCGGGTTCCTGACCCGGATCGTGCTGTTCAGCGGTCTGGGCCGTCGCGGCGGGCGGGACCAGAACGGCGCTCCCGTGGTGCTGATCGTGCTGCTGGTGAGCATCGTGGTCTACGCGCTGAGCTTCGTGCTGACCCGCGCCCTGTCGCGCTACCGGGAGCTGTCGGCCGACCGCGCCGGGGCCTTCCTCACCGGCCAGCCGTCGGCGCTCGCGTCGGCCCTCACGAAGATCACCGGTGAGATGGGCCGGATCCCCAACCGCGACCTGCGCGAGGCCGAGCCCTACAACGCCTTCTTCTTCGCGCCGGCGATCGCGAGCGGCTTCAGCCTGTCGTCGCTGTTCTCGACCCACCCGACGCTCGAGCGCCGGCTGGAGCAGCTGGGCAGCATCTCGGCCCAGCTCGGCCGCCCCACCACGTGAGCTGGCTGGGCCGGCTGCTCGGCCGCAGCACGCCGCCGGCCGCCGGGCTGGACGCGCTGTTCGCCGTCCCGGGAGCGGCCCTGACCCTGGAGTCGGCGACCGGCCTGCGACCCACAGGGCTGGGCTCGGTCGCCTTCCGGGCCGCCGAGGGCGGTGCCTCGGCCGGGTCGGTCGCCGAGGCGGAGCGGCTGCTGGCGGCCGACGGCACACCGGCGGTCGAACGCAGCGTCGACTCCTTCGGCTACACCTGGCTGCTGGTGCGCCACGACCCCGCCGACCTCGACGGCGTCGCCGGCCTGGTCACCGACCTGCACGCGGTCAACAGCACCCTGGTCGACAACGGCTTCGGGCCGTCGCTGCTGTGCTCGCTGGTCGGCTTCACCGGCGACGACGGGCGCCGGCTGGGGCTGGTCTACCTGTTCAAGCGCAGCACGTTCTACCCCTTCGCGCCGACCGGTGACCAGCAGCAGCGCGACACGGCGTTCGAGCTGCAGGTGCGCGGGGCGCTGGGCAGCGACCTGCCCGTCGAGCCGGACCTGTCGCGGTGGTTCCCGGTGTGGGGTGCGCCCGGCCTCTGAGCCGACGTCCGTACGTCGTCAGGCCGACTCCGCCAGCCGCACCAGGGTGCCGGCCGGGTCGACCACGGTCATCTCGCGCAGCCCCCACGGCTTGACCTCGGGCAGCGAACGGAAGTGCAGCTCGGCACCCTCGCGCACGGCCAGCAGGTAGGGCGTGCCGTCCGGCGAGCCGTCGCTGACCCGGAAGCCGAGCGCGGTCCAGAACGCCGTGGTCGCCGTCGCGTCGAGGTACGGGAGAACCGGGACCGGCCGCCAGCCGGAGTGGTCGTGCCGGTGGTCGGCCATGGTCGGTCCTCCCGCTCAGTCCTTGCGCGCCTTGCTGCTCGGCAGCGCGAGCATCTGCTCCAGCGCGACCTTGGCCCAGTGGGCGGTGTCGTCGTCGACACGGATCCGGTTGACCACGCGCCCCTCGACGAGCGACTCGAGCGACCACACCAGGTGCGGCAGGTCGATGCGGTTCATCGTCGAGCAGAAGCACACGGTGCGGTCCAGGAAGACGACCTGCTTGTCGGTGTGCCGGGCGGCCAGCCGCTTGACCAGGTTGAGCTCGGTGCCCAGCGCCCACGCCGACCCGGCGGGCGCGGCCTCCAGGGTCTGGATGATGACCTCGGTCGACCCGACGTGGTCGGCAGCCGTCACGACCTCGTGCTTGCACTCGGGGTGCACGAGCACGTTGACGCCCGGGATCCGCTCGCGCACCTCGTGCACCGAGTCGAGGCTGAACCGCCCGTGCACCGAGCAGTGCCCGCGCCACAGGATCATCCGGGCGTCGCGCAGCTGCTGGGTGGTGAGCCCGCCCTGCGGCTTGTGCGGGTCCCAGAGCACGCAGTCGTCGGTCGACATGCCGAGCTGCAGGACCGCGGTGTTGCGGCCGAGGTGCTGGTCGGGGAGAAACAGCACCTTCTCGCCCTTGCCGAACGCCCACTCGAGCGACGCCTTGGCGTTGGACGACGTGCAGATCGTGCCGCCGTGGCGCCCGGTGAAGGCCTTGATGTCGGCCGAGGAGTTCATGTAGGACACCGGCACCACGCCGTCGGCGACACCGGCGGCGACCAGCGCGTCCCAGCAGTCCTCGACCTGGCTGGCCGCGGCCATGTCGGCCATCGAGCAGCCGGCCGCGAGGTCGGGCAGCACGACCTGCTGGTCGGCGGCGGTCAGGATGTCGGCCGACTCGGCCATGAAGTGCACGCCGCAGAACACGACGTAGTGCGACTCGGGCCGCGCCGCCGCCTGCTGCGCCAGCTTGAACGAGTCGCCGGTCACGTCGGCGAACTGGATGACCTCGTCGCGCTGGTAGTGGTGCCCGAGCACGAAGACCTGGTCGCCCAGCGCCGCCTTCGCCGCCCGCGCCCGCCCGACGAGGTCGGGGTCGCTCGGCGACGGCAGGTCACCGGGACACTCGACTCCGCGCTCGGTGCGCAGGTCAGGCTCGTTGCGCCCGATGAGCAGCCGCATGAGCGGCGAGGGCTCGACGCCCTCGGGGAGGTCGGTGACGGTCACCGGACGATTCTTTCACGCGCGCGGCTACTCCTCCCTGCCACGATGACCGGGTGACGACGGCGGGTATGCGCGGCCGCGCGACGGCGGTCGTCGGCGGGGGCATCCTCGGGCTCGCCGTCGCCCGCGAGGTGCTGCGCCGCGAGCCCGGCTCGACCGTCACCGTGCTCGAGGCGGCCGACCACCTCGGCGCCGGCCAGTCCGGGCACAACAGCGGTGTGGTGCACGCCGGCCTCTACTACGAGCCGGGGTCGCTGAAGGCCACGCTGTGCCGGCGCGGCATGGGGCTGCTGCGCGACTACTGCGCCGAGCACGGCGTCGCCTACCGCGAGCTCGGCAAGGTCGTCGTCGCCGCGACCCCCGACGAGGTGGCCGGACTCGACCGGATCGAGGAGCGGTCGCGGCGCAACGGGGTGCCGGGTCTCGCCCGGCTCGACCGGCGCGGCCTGACCGAAGTCGAGCCCTCGGTCGCCGGGGTCGCCGCCCTGCACTCGCCGCGCACCGCCGTCGTCGACTACGTCGCGGTGTGCCGTGCCCTCGCCGACGACGTGCGGGCGGCCGGGGGAGAGGTGCGGCTCGGCGCCCCGGTCACGGCGGTGCGGCCGACGGGTGACCGGGTGCACGTCGTGACCGGCGGACCCCGCGGGGCCCCGCTCGTGGTCGACCGGCTGGTCGCCTGCGCCGGCGTGCGCAGCGACCAGGTGGCCGCCCTGGTGGGCGTCCTGCGCGACGTACGGGCCGACGTGCGGATCGTGCCCTTCCGCGGCGAGTACCACCGGCTGGGGCCGGACGCGCGCGACCGGGTGCGCGGCCTCGTCTACCCGGTGCCGGACCCGCGCTACCCCTTCCTCGGCATCCACCTGACCCGCACCGTCGACGACGAGGTGCTGGTCGGGCCCAACGCCGTGCTGGCGCTGGCCCGCGACGGATACCGGTGGCGCGACGTGGACCTGCGTGACCTGCGCGAGGTGCTGTCCTGGCCCGGCACCCGCCGGCTCGCCGCGCGGCACTGGCGGACCGGTGCCCGCGAACTGGCCGGGTCGCTCTCGCGGCGGCGGTTCGCGGCCGCGGCGGCCCGCTACCTGCCGGGGCTCACGGCCCACGACCTGGTGCCGGCCAGGTCCGGGGTGCGGGCCCAGGCCGTCGCGCGGGACGGCGCGCTGGTCGACGACTTCGTCGTGCAGCGGGTCGGCCCGGTGGCCCTGCTGCGCAACGCGCCGTCACCGGGTGCGACCTCCAGCATGGCGATCGCCGAGCACGTGCTCGACCTGCTCGCCGACCCGGCTGCCTAGCCAGCCGACCGGCCCGCCCGCCCCCCAGATCGTTTGCGACGTACGCCCGGTCCGACACGCGTGCCGGCGGCGTGTCGGGGGCCCGACCGTCGCAAACGATCTCCGAGTGGCGGTCGTGCGCCTGGCCTCCGGCGGTCGCTCGGATGGGACATGATCCGGGCATGCGCGTGCTGGTGGCTCCCGACCGGTTCGACCGGTCCGAGCAGCCGGACGACGGCGCCCGGTCGCTGACCGCGGCCGAGGCGGCCGAGGCGCTGGCCGAGGGATGGGCGAGGAGTGCGCCGTACGACGTCGTGGACCGGCTGCCGCTCTCCGACGGCGGCCCGGGATTCCTCGACGTGCTGCACCCGGTCCTCGGCGGGGAGCTCGCGGTGGTGACGGTGCACGGGCCGCTCGGCGAACCGGTCCCGGCCCGGCTGCTGGTGGTCGACGGGACGGCCTACGTGGAGGCCGCGGAGGCGGTCGGGCTGCACCTGGTGGCGGCGGCCGAGCGCGACCCGGCCGGGTCGTCGACCGAGGGACTGGGTGAGCTGCTGGCCGCGGCGGTCGGCACCGGTGCCGCCCGCGTCGTCGTCGGTGTCGGCGGCACGGCCACCACCGACGGCGGGCGCGGCCTGGTCGACGCCCTCGACGGGCTCGACGCGGCCAGGGCGCTGGTGGGCCGGGTCGAGCTGGTCGCGGCGACCGCGACTGATGCGCCGCTGATGGGCCACTCCGGCGCGGCGCACGGGTTCGCCGGCGGCAAGGGGGCCGACCGCCCGACCCGGGAGGCGCTCGAGACCACGCTGCGCGAGTGGGCCACCGCCACCGACGGGGGGCTGGCGGTCCGGCCGGGGGCCGGCGCCGGCGGCGGCATCGGGTTCGGGCTGCTGCTGCTCGGTGCCGAGCGGGTCAACGGCACCGCCCTGGTCGCCGACCTCCTGGAGCTGGACGACCGGGTCCGCGAGGCCGACCTCGCGATGACCGGGCAGGCGCTCTTCGACTGGGAGGCGCTGCGCGGCCGGGTGGTCGTCGCGGTCGCCCGGGCGGCGCAGCGGGCCGGGCGGCCCACGGTCGTCCTGGCCCGGCGGGTCGAGGTCGGCCGCCGCGAGCTGTCGGCGGCCGGGATCGACGCGGCGTACGCCGTCGAGGACGGCCCGGCGCCCGACGAGCCGGGTGACGCTGCTCACACGCCGGAGGAGGCCCTGGCGGCGCTCGCCGCGCGGGTGGCGCGCACCTGGTCACGCTGAGCGACCCCGTGACCCCGACCGGGAAGCGTGGGGCGGTCGGGGCTGCCTGCCGATGGAGGGGCGCTGTGTCACCATGGAGGGGAACACCCCACGGGGCGAGGAAGTTCGCCCTGACGACCAGCTGTCCCCGCCCCGTCCGTCTCTTGGGAGCCCGTCCATGACCGTTCAGGACCAGACCACCGAGCAGGGCGTCCTCCTGACCGACGCCGCCGCGGTGAAGGTCAAGAACCTGCTCGACCAGGAGGGCCGCGACGACCTCCGCCTCCGCGTCGCCGTGCAGCCGGGTGGCTGCAGCGGCCTGCGCTACCAGCTCTTCTTCGACGAGCGCGCACTCGACGGCGACGTCCTCAAGGACTTCGGCGGCGTCGGCGTCGTCGTCGACCGGATGAGCGCGCCCTACCTCGGCGGCGCGACGATCGACTTCGTCGACACCATCGAGAAGCAGGGCTTCACGATCGACAATCCCAACGCCGGCGGGTCCTGCGCCTGCGGCGACTCGTTCCACTGACGCGCGCAGCCACTGACGTGCCCGAAGGGGCGGACCACCTACCGGTGGGCCGCCCCTTCGGCACGGTCCGGTGAGCTACCCGCCGTCGGGCTCGAGCAGGACGTCGCCGGTGGCGGCGTCGACGACCCGGCGGTCACCGAGCGGGCCGTCCAGGGGCACCGACCGCTCGTACTCCTGGGCCAGGTCGATGCACGGCCCGTCCCCCTTGCGCTCCTCGGCCAGGCTCAGCGCCACCTGCTGTACCGTCTCGTCGGCCCGGACGACATAGCCGTAACAGGTGTCGACGCCCCCGTAGAACGTCACCTCGACGGACCGGTCGCCCTCTCCGGCGCGGACGTCGGTGAAGCGGGACATCGGGTCCTCGGCCGCGGCGTTGGCGTCGCTGCCCGGCGAGCTGCCCGGCGATCTGCCCGGCGAGGTGCCCGGCACGCTGCTCCCCGCCGAAGGCGGTGCCATCCCGCCCTGCCCCGAGCGGTCGTCCGACGACCCGCCGCCCGCCCCTGCCGAGCCGGTGTCGACGTCGTTGTCCCGGCCGGCCAGGCCGATCATCGCTAGCACGACCACCAGCACGACGGCGGCCACCAGGGCGGGCAGGAGTCGGCGCGAGGAAGGGCTCACGCCAGGTGGGACGTCGGGCCGGGCGCGCTGGTTCCGGTGTCGCCGCGGTCGGCGTCAGCAGTGCCGGCGGGTCCGTCAGTCGCCGTACGACCCGAGGTCGCTCACCAGGCGCAGGGCCTGCACCGGGATCCGGACGGTCGGCCCGTGGGAGAGCGCGGCCATCGCCGTGGCGACCTCGTGCGCGTCGGCGACCAGGCCGTCCAGCGGCCCGCACGGCAACGGCACCCCGGTTTGCGCAGCCACCTGTGGGCGCGCGTCCAGTGCCGTCATGCCGCCACGGTAGGCACCACAGGAGCGCAGCGGAACGCTTACCGGCCGGTAGTCTTCTCGCGTCGCACGCCGACCCTCCGACGGGAGAACCCCCTCCGATGCGCATCGCCGTCACCGGATCGATCGCCACCGACCACCTGATGAACTTCGAGGGCCGCTTCAGCGAGTCCCTCGTGGTCGACCAGCTCGACAAGATCTCGCTGTCGTTCCTCGTCGACGACCTCGAGGTGCGCCGAGGGGGCATCGCCGCCAACATCGCCTTCGGGCTGGGCTGCCTCGGCCTCGACCCGATCCTCGTCGGCGCGGTGGGCCAGGACTTCGCCGACTACCGGTCCTGGCTGCAGCGCCACCGGGTCGACACCGGGTCCGTCCACGTCAGCGAGCTGCGTCACACCGCGCGGTTCGTCTGCACCACCGACAGCGACCACGCGCAGATCGCGTCGTTCTACGCCGGCGCCATGCAGGAGGCGCGCGAGATCGAGCTGACCCCGATCGCGGAGCGGGTCGGCGGCCTCGACCTGGTCGTCATCAGCGCCAACGACCCCGAGGCGATGCTGCGCCACACGGAGGAGTGCCGGCAGCGCGGCTACCCGTTTCTCGCCGACCCCAGCCAGCAGATCGCGTGGATGGACGGCACGGGCATCCGGCAGCTGATCGACGGCGCGACCTACCTCTTCACCAACGAGTACGAGGCCGCGCTCACCGAGCAGAAGACCGGGTGGAGCTGGGAGGAGATCCTCGAGCGGGTCGGCACCCGGGTCACGACGCTCGGACCGAAGGGCGTCCGGGTCGACCGCAAGGGCGAACCCTCGATCCAGGTCGAGTGCGCGCCCGAGGAGCGCAAGGCCGACCCGACCGGGGTCGGTGACGCGTTCCGGGCCGGCTTCCTGGCGGCGATCGCGTGGGGGCTCGACCACGTCCGGGCCTCCCAGGTGGGCAGCCTGCTGGCCACCTACGTCATCGAGACCGTCGGCACCCAGGAGTACGAGCTCGGCCAGGCCCGCTTCCTCGACCGGCTCGGCGCGGCGTACGGCCCGGACGCGGTGACCGACGTCGAGCCGCACCTGCGCTGCCCGCGTCCCTGACCCGCCGGTGACGCCGGTCGACCCCGGGCCGTCGCGCTGGCAGTTCGACCTGTCGGGCGCGACCGAGGCTGACGACTTCCTGGGCATCGGCGCCGACCTCGAGCCGGCGACCGTGCTCGCTGCCTACCGCGCCGGCGCCTTCCCGATGCCGGTGACCGGGCTCCGGCGCACCCGGCTGACCAGCTCGGTCGGCTGGTGGTCGCCGGACCCGCGTGGCGTGCTGCCGTTGGCCGGGCTGCGGGTCAGCAGGTCGCTTCGGCAATCGGTGCGGCGCTTCGAGCTGCGGGTCGACACCGCGTTCGACACCGTCATCACCGCGTGCGCCGACCCGTCGCGGGACGGCGGCTGGATCCGGCGTGACGTCAAGGCGGCCTACCTGCGGCTGCACGAGCTCGGCTGGGCGCACAGCGTCGAGGCCTGGTCGGTCGCGCCCGACGGCACCGAGCGGCTGTCCGGCGGTCTCTACGGGGTGTCGGTCGGTGGTCTCTTCGCCGGCGAGTCGATGTTCCACGGGCCGCTGCGCCAGGACCGCGACGCGTCCAAGGTCGCCCTCGTCGGGCTGGTCGAGCTGCTGCTCGCCGCAGGTGACGGTGCCGACCGGCTGCTCGACGTCCAGTGGGCGACCGAGCACCTGGTCAGCCTGGGCACTGTCGAGGTGCCGCGCTCGGACTACCTCGCGCTGCTGGGCCGCGCGCTCGAGCTGCCAGACCCGTTCGCCGTCAGCGGGTCGTCTCGGTGAGGCGGCGGACGACGTAGGTCTCGGGGACCGGCTCGCCCACGTACTCCTGCCCGCGCATCTCACACCATGCAGGTACGTCGTGGCGCGCCGCCTCGTCGTCGGCGAGCACCGCCACCACCCCGCCGACCGGCACCTCGCCGATCCGCCTCGCCAGCTCGATCACCGGCGTCGGGCACCGCATGCCCCGGGCGTCGATCGTCAGGTCGTACCTCACGCCGCCCCCACCGGTCGGCGACCCGCTTGCCTGGCCCGTCATCGGCCGCTCATCGCCGGTCACAGCCCGGTCGCCCCGCTCTGCGCCCGCAGCCGCCCGACCAGCCCCGGCAGCACCGCGAGGAACCGGTCGACGTCGGCCTCCGTCGTGCCGCGGCCGAGCGAGACCCGCACGTTGCCGTGGGTCAGCACCCCCATCGCAACCAGCACGTGGCTCGGCTGCAGGGTGCTCGCGGTGCACGACGACCCCGAGCTGACAGCGAACCCCTCGCGGTCGAGCTCGGTGACGACGGCCTCGCCGTCGACGTAGAGCAGGGAGAACGTCATCAGGTGCGGCAGCCTCGTCGTCGGGTGGCCGACGACCTGGGTGTCCGGCACCAGCCGCGGCACCTCGGCGCGCAGGCGGTCGACCAGCGCCGACAGCCTCGGCCCCTCGGTCGCCTCCTCCGCGCACACCGCCTCGAGGGCGGCCGCCGCGGCGACGACGGCCGGCACGTTCTCGAAGCCGGCGACCCGGCCCGCCTCCCGCTCGTCCTCGGGCAAGGGCGCCCGCCACCGCACGCCCTTGCGCACGGCGAGCACCCCGACACCGGCCGGCCCGCCCCACTTGTGCGCCGACGCGGCCAGCACCCCCCAGCCGGCAGGCACCGCGGCCCGCCCCACGGTCTGGGCCGCGTCCACCAGCAGGGGAGCGCCGCGCAGGAGCTCCGCGGCCTCGGCGACCGGCTGCACGGTGCCGACCTCGTGGTTCGCCGACTGCAGGGCGGCGACCACCGGGCGGTCCGTGGCCGAGCTCCTGTCGGCGTACGCCGTCAGGTCCACCAGACCGGTCCGGTCCACCGGGACCTCGGCAATCTCGGCACCCGACCGGCGGCGCGCGTGCGCCGCGGCGTGCAGGACCGCCGAGTGCTCGACGGCCCCGACCACCACCCGCGGCGGGTGCCCGCGGGCACCCGCGACCAGGCCCAGCAGGCCGAGGTGGACGGCCTGGGTGCCCGAGGCGGTGAAGGACGTCTCGTCCGGCCGGGCACCGATCCGGGCGGCCACCGACTCGCGTGCGGTGTCGAGCAGAAGCCGGGCCCGCCGGGCCTCCCGGTAGAGCCGCGCCGGGTCGGCCCAGCCCTGGTCCGCGGCGGCCAGCCAGGCGTCCCGGGCCGCCGGGTGCAGCCGCTCGCCGGAGGCGGCGTCGAAGTGGCCCACGGGCCCGACGGTAGCCCGCGCGGAACACCCCACCTTGCCGCGATCACCAAGGTCGTCTGGAGTAGGGTGCTGACGCGACCAGGCCGCCGGGTCCCCTGCCCCGGCTCGACATGCGGGAGAGGCGAAACGTTGCGTCCGTCCGGCACCACGGGACCCCGGCTGCGCCGGCGGTCGACCGGCAGGGTCGTCGCTCTCAGCGGCCTCGCCCTGCTCACCCTCACGGCCTGCTCCTCGGAGGAGCTGCCGACCTTCGCGATGCCCGCCCGTGACGCCACCAACCACGCGCCCACGATCCTCTCGCTGTGGCAGGGGTCGTGGGTCGCGGCCTGGGCCGTGGGCGCCTTGACGTGGGGGCTGATCCTGTGGCCGGTGATCGCCTTCCGGCGCAAGCGCGGCGAGACCGGTCTGCCGGCGCAGACCCGCTACAACCTTCCGGTCGAGGTGCTCTACACCGTGGTGCCGTTCATCGCGGTGGCGGTGTTCTTCTTCTTCACCGCTCGTGACGAGGACCGCATCCTCGAGACGTCAGCCAACCCCGACCACCGGATCACCGTCACCGGCATCCAGTGGTCGTGGCAGTTCACCTACACCTCCGACGGCGGGGCGCAGACGACCGGCACCCCCGGCAAGCCGCCCACCCTGGTGCTTCCGGAGGGCGAGAGCGTCCAGTTCCGCCTGCTGTCCGACGACGTCATCCACTCGTTCTGGGTGCCGGCGTTCCTGTTCAAGATGGACGTCATCCCCGGCCAGCCCAACACCTTCCAGCTGGTGCCGACCAAGATCGGCACGTTCGCGGGCAAGTGCGCCGAGCTGTGCGGGCAGGACCACGCGCGGATGCTGTTCAACGTCGACGTGGTCTCGCCCGACGAGTACGACCAGCGGATCGCCGAGCTCAAGGAACGCAACGACGCCGGGAGCGCCCAGTGACCCTCACCGCCCAGCCCCGTCCGGGCACCGGTGTCATCCGGCCGGCCCGCAAGGGCAGCACCGTGGTCAAGTGGATCACCAGCACCGACCACAAGACGATCGGCCACCTCTACCTGATCACGTCGTTCGTGTTCTTCCTCATCGGCGGCCTGATGGCCATGATGATGCGGGCCGAGCTGGCCAGACCGGGCAACCAGTTCTTCACCGGCGAGCAGTACAACCAGCTGTTCACCATGCACGGCACGATCATGCTGCTGCTCTTCGCGACGCCACTGTTCGTCGGCTTCGCCAACGTCATCATGCCGCTGCAGATCGGCTCGCCCGACGTGGCCTTCCCGCGGCTGAACATGGTGTCGTACTGGTTCTTCCTGTTCGGCGGGCTGATCGCGTCGGCCGGGTTCCTCACCCCTAGCGGTGCCGCGTCGTTCGGCTGGTACGCCTACGCCCCGCTCAACTCCGAGCTCTTCTCGCCGGGCCTGGGCAGCGACCTGTGGATCATGGGCCTCGCGCTCGCTGGCTTCGGCACGATTCTCGGGGCCGTCAACTTCATCACCACCATCTTCTGCATGCGCGCACCGGGCATGACGATGTTCCGGATGCCGATCTTCACCTGGAACATCCTGCTCACCAGCGTCCTGGTGCTGATGGCCTTCCCGGTCCTGGCGGCCGCGCTGCTCGCGCTCGAGGCCGACCGAAAATTCGGTGCGCACATCTTCGACCCGGCCAACGGCGGGCCGATCCTTTGGCAGCACCTGTTCTGGTTCTTCGGCCACCCCGAGGTCTACATCATCGCGCTGCCGTTCTTCGGCATCGTGTCCGAGGTGCTGCCGGTCTTCAGCCGCAAGCCGATCTTCGGCTACAAGGGCCTGGTCTTCGCGACCATCGCGATCGCCGGCCTCTCGGTCACGGTGTGGGCGCACCACATGTTCCCGACCGGGGCCGTGCTCCTGCCGTTCTTCTCCTTCATGACGTTCCTGATCGCCGTGCCGACCGGCGTGAAGTTCTTCAACTGGATCGGCACCATGTGGCGAGGGTCGCTGACCTTCGAGACACCGATGCTGTGGTCCATCGGCTTCCTCGTGACCTTCCTCTTCGGCGGCCTGACCGGCATGATCCTGGCCTCGCCGCCGCTGGACTTCCACGTCAACGACACCTACTTCGTCGTGGCCCACTTCCACTACGTGGTGTTCGGCACGGTCGTCTTCGCGATGAACGCCGGGTTCTACTTCTGGTGGCCCAAGATGACCGGCCGGATGCTCGACGAGCGGCTCGGCAAGATCCACTTCTGGACTCTGTTCATCGGCTTCCACATGACGTTCCTGATCCAGCACTGGCTGGGCGTGGCCGGCATGCCGCGTCGCTACGTCGACTACCTCGCGAGCGACGGTTTCACCGGCATGAACATGTTCTCGACGATCGGGTCGTTCCTGCTCGGCGCGTCGACGCTGCCCTTCCTGCTCAACGTCTGGCGCAGCTCCCACGGCCCGAAGGTCACCACCGACGACCCGTGGGGCTACGGCCGGTCGCTCGAGTGGGCCACCTCCTGCCCGCCGCCGCGGCACAACTTCGTCGAGCTGCCGCGGATCCGGTCCGAGTCTCCGGCGTTCGACCTGCACTACCCGCACGTCGCGGCGATGGACCAGCCCACGCCGGACAAGAACTTCCTCGACCAGGTGCTCGGTGAGCCCGATCTCGAGGGCGGACCGGGAGGCCGGGCATGAAGCACACCCCACCGGCTCACTCGCTGCGCTCGCGACTCGTCGGAGGCCGCGAATGAAGGTCGAGGGCTGGCTCTTCGCGGCCGGCTTCTTCTTCTTCGCGATCGCCGCGGTGATCTACGGGCTGCTCTCCGAGGAGCCGGTCGGCACGGTGGCCCTGGCGTTCACCGCCGGCCTGGCCTTCCTGGTCGGCTACTACCTGCTCTTCACCGCGCGCCGCATCGACCCGCGGCCCGAGGACTCCAAGACCGCCGAGATCGTGGACGGGGCCGGCGAGCTGGGCTTCTACAGCCCGCACAGCTGGTGGCCACTGGCGGTGGGGGGTGCCGCCGCCATCTCGTTCCTCGGCGTGGCGGTCGGCTGGTGGCTGTTCATCATCGGGGCCGGCGCCGGCGTTCTGGCCGTGATCGGCCTCGTGTTCGAGTACTACCGCGGCGAGCCGGCCGCCTGACCGCCCGTCAGTCGGGCCGAGCTCGGGCCTGACCTGGGGGAATGCCGATTCGTTATCCGGCCGGCCGGGCGTCAAGTGGACGATCGCCCGGGGGACGAGGGACACTGCTGGGGCGTTGTCTCCACCGCGGAGCGCGCTCAGGAGGGTACGTGTGCTCGGGGACCGGGGCGGGGCAGGCATGAACAACCGCAGGACGCTGGTCGGCGCCGCCGTGACGGCCGCCGCCGCGATGCTGCTCGTCTCGGGCTGCACCACCTCCGGCACCAACCCGTCGCCGGCCCAGGCCGCCGTCGAGTCGGCCAACGAGGCCCCGCCGGCGCCCAAGGCCGCCCTCGCCTTCACCCCCGAGTCCGCCTCGAGCGACATCGCCCCCGGCGAGCCGGTCACCGTCACGGCCACCGACGGCACCATCACCGAGGTCGTCCTGACCGACGACAAGGGCCGCACGATCGAGGGCGAGACCTCGGCTGACCAGCTCACCTGGACCTCCAGCGACCCGCTCAAGGTCTCCCGGCACTACCGGCTGACCGCCTCCGCGGTCGACGCCGACGGCCGGGTCACCGAGCGCTCCGGCTTCTTCGCCACCGTGACCCCACGCAAGGTGCTCGAGACCTCCATCTCGCCCCTCGACGGGCAGAACGTCGGCGTCGGCATGCCGATCATCGTGCGGTTCTCCGAGAAGGTCCGGAACCGGGCAGCCGTCGAGGAGGCCCTGCAGGTCACCTCGAGCAAGCCGATCGAGGGCGCCTGGAGCTGGGTCAGCAACGAAGAGGTCCACTACCGGCCCAAGGAGTTCTGGCCGGCGTACGACAAGATCAAGGTCGACGTGCACCTGCGCGGCGTCGACGCCGGGCGCGGCGTGTGGGGCATGGAGAACCGCACGGTGCGGTTCAGCACCGGCTCCTCAATGGTGAGCGTGATCGACGTCGACGCGCACACCCTGACCGTCTACCGCAACGGCGTGAAGGCGCGGGTCATCCCGGTGACCACCGGCAAGGCCGGCTTCCTCACCCGCAACGGCACCAAGGTCATCCTCGAGAAGCACACGCTCAAGATCATGGACGCCGCGACCATCGGCATCCAGCCGGGTGACCCGGAGTACTACCGCCTCGAGGTGCCCTACGCGATGCGCGTCACCTGGAGCGGAGAGTTCGTCCACTCCGCCCCGTGGTCGGTCGGCTCCCAGGGCAGCGTCAACGTCAGCCACGGCTGCGTCGGCATGGCCCCGTCCAACGCCATCTGGCTGTACAACCAGAGCACGGTCGGCGACGTGGTCAAGGTCGTCGGCTCGCCGCGCCAGCTGGAGCCCGGCAACGGCTACACCGACTGGAACGTCTCGTGGTCGGAGTGGCTCGAGGCCAGCGCCCTGCAGGGCTGACCGACCGAGCCGGACCTCACCGGCGGCACCGCGTGCATCCGCCTCCGCAGGGGGGCAGGAAGACCGACGTGCCGACGACCTCGATCGCCGTCCTGACCCGTGACCTGCGGGTCCACGACAGCCCCGTCCTGGGCCGGGCCGCCGGCAGCGCGGACCAGGTCGTGCCGCTCTTCGTCCTCGACACGGCGATCCTGCGCTCGGCCTACAACCGGGCCAACCGCGCGCACTTCCTGGCCGAGTCGCTGGCCGACCTGGACTCCTCGCTGCGCGAGCGGGGCGCCGGGCTCGTCGTGCGGCGGGGTCGCTGGGCGCTCGAGGTGGCGGGGCTGGCCCAGGAGACCGGCGCGCGGCAGGTGCACGTCGCGGCCGATGTGACGGCGTACGCCCGCAGGCGGCTCGACGACCTGGCCGCGCGGCTCCCCGACGACGTCGAGCTCGTCGTCCACGACGACGCGCTGCTGGTCGTGCCGCCCGGCGAGGTGGCGACGGCGGGCAAGGACCACATGTCGGTGTTCACGCCGTACTTCCGCAAGTGGGCGAAGACGCCGCTGCGCGCGCTGGAGCCGACGCCGCGCCACCTGACGATGCCGCGGATGGCCCGTGGCGACCTGCCCGGGCCGGCCGACATCGCCGGTGGTGAGCGGTCGCCGGACCTGATGGCCGGGGGCGAGACGGCCGGCCGCGAGCGCATGGACTGCTGGCTGCGCGACGGCATCGCCGCCTACGACGACGACCACGACGCCCTGGGCAACGACAACACGTCCCGGCTCTCGCCCTACCTGCACTTCGGGTGCGTCTCGCCGGTCGAGCTGGTGCGGAAGGCGAGGGAGCAGCGGTCGAGCGCCGCGGCGTCCTTCGTGCGGCAGGTGGCCTGGCGCGACTTCCACCACCAGGTGCTGGCCGCGCGGCCGGACGCGACGCGCGAGGACTACCGGCCCCGAGGTGACCGGTGGCACTCCGGCGGCGAGGAGCTGACCGCCTGGAAGGAGGGGCGCACGGGCTACCCGATCGTCGACGCCGGGATGCGCCAGCTGGCCCGTGAGGGCTGGATGCACAACCGGGCCCGGCTCATCACCGGGCACTTCCTCACCAAGACGCTCTACATCGACTGGCGGGAGGGGGCGCAGCACTTCGTCGACCTGCTGCTCGACGCCGACGTCGCCAACAACACGATGAACTGGCAGTGGGTCGCCGGCACCGGCACCGACAGCCGCTTCAACCGCACCTACAACGTCACCCTGCAGGCGCGCCGGCACGACCCGGCCGGCTCCTACGTCCGGCGCTACGTCGAGGAGCTGGCCGCCGTCGACGACGGCTACGTGCACGAGCCGTGGCTGCTGCCCGAGGAGCAGTTCCAGGCGCTGGGCTACCCGCCGCCCATCGTCGACCAGCTGGAGGCCAAGGAGCGCCTCAAGCAGGGCCGCCGCGCCATCCGACACCCCGCCTGAGCCTGGCCCCGTCTGGCTGCCCGTCGACCGCGCCAAGCAAGCCTTGGTGGGCGACTCGGGCTGCGGCCGGCCGGGCCGGTGCCCGCACGACGAGCGGCCGCCGCGGTGGTCCCTGCCGGTGCCGTACGGTGGGCACCCCGAGGCATGGAGCCCAGATGACGATGGTCAGCGCGGACGGTTGGCGCGTCGAGCGAGTGGTGCGCCAGGTGCCGGGACGGGGACCGTCGATGCGGCTGCGGGTCAGCTGGCGCGGCTACTGGCAGGCCGACTGCGAGAGCAGCGAGGAGGTCGCCCAGTACGTCGACATCAGCACGCTGGTGCCGTCGGTGACGCACCTCTACGAGCGGGCCTACCCGGTGACGCCGTGGAAGAAGGCGGCGGACCTGCTCGACGCCGAGATGGGCCGGGCGCTCGAGGCGACGGCGCCGCCCAGCACGCTCGGCTGACCCCCGAGTCAGGACGGGATGGTGGTGACCGGCTTGCCGCGTTCGAGCTGCTCGGCGGCGCGGGCGATGTTGCGGGCCATCCCGCCGAACACCACTCCGTGGAAGGGCGCCACCGTCCACCAGTACAGGTGCCCGAGCAGCCCGCGGGGATGGAAGAGGGCCCTCTGGACGTACGTCGTCGAGGAGCCCTGGCCGGCATCCTGCGACGAGCCCTGCGACGTGTCGCCCTGGATGCCGAGCTCCAGCCAGGCCAGGCCGGGCAGCCGCATCTCGGCGCGCAGCCGCAGCAGCCGGCCCTCGTCGCGTTCCTCGACCCGCCAGAAGTCGATCGTCTCGCCGACGTAGACCCGCTCGGCGTCGCGGCGGCCGCGGCGCAGCCCCACGCCACCCACCAGCCGGTCGGCAAGGCCGCGGACCCTCCAGGCGAGCGGGAAGGAGTACCACCCGCGGTCGCCGCCGATGCCTTCGAGGACCCGCCACAGCGACCCGGGGGAGGCCTGCACCTCGCGCCGCCGGACGTCCTCGTAGAGCGAGCCGCCGGCCCAGTCCGGGTCGGTTGGCAGCGGGTCACTCGGGGCGCCGGGCACCGAGGCGGACGACCACCGGGTGACCACCTCGGCGTCCTTGATGCGCTGCAGGGCCAGCTCGACGGCCCGGTCGAAGCCGAGCAGCCCCTCCGGCGGGTCGGGCACGTGGCGAGCGATCTCGTGCTCGTGCGCGATCACCTCGTTGCGCAGGGAGTCGACCAGCGGCTTCGCGATCGTCGAGGGCACCGGCGTGATCAGCCCGACCCAGTGCGAGGACAGGGTGGGGGTCAGCACCGGCACCGGCACGATGATGCGCCGGGACAGACCGGCGACGGCGGCGTACCGGTGCATCATCTGGCGGTAGGTGAGGACGTCCGGCCCGCCGATGTCGAACGAGCGGCTCACCTCCGCGGGGAGCGCAGCGGCACCGACCAGGTAGCGCAGCACGTCGCGGATGGCGATCGGCTGGATCCGGGTGTCGACCCAGCGCGGCGTGATCATCGCCGGCAGGCGCTCGGTGAGGTAGCGCAGCATCTCGAAGGACGCCGAGCCGGACCCGATGATGACCGCGGCCCGCAGCACCGCGGTGGGCACGCCCGACGCCAGGAGGGTCTCGCCGACCTCCAGTCGGGAGCGCAGGTGCGCGGAGAGCTCCTCGCCCTCGGGGGCCAGCCCGCCGAGGTAGACCAGCCGACCGACCGAGGCGGCCCGGGCGGCGTCGCCGAAGCGCCGGGCGTTCTCGCGGTCGGTCCGCTCGAAGCCCCGGGTGCCGAGGGCGTGGATCAGGTAGTACGCGACGTCGACCGCGTCGAGGGCGGCGACCAGCGACTGGGCGTCGGAGGCGTCCGCGCGCACCATCTCCACGTCACCGGCCCACGGCCGGTCCCGCAGGCTCTGCGGCTGCCGGGCCATCACCCGGACCCGGTAGCCGGCCGCGAGGAGCTCGGGCACCAGTCGCCCGCCGATGTAGCCGGAGGCACCGGTGACCAGGCAGAGCCGCGCGGGACCGCCGCTCGGGTCGGATCGGGACTGGCTGTGGGACTGGCTCAGTGCTGCCCGCGGCTCTCGAGCTCGTGCACGTCAGCGGGCGTCGGCGGCTCGACCCGGTCCTCGAAGTAGAACTTCGACACCTTGGCGCGCACCTTGGCCGCCAGGATCCTGCGGCGCGGAACCCCGTTGGCGTCGGTGAGGGGACCGATCTCGGCCGGCTGGCGCACGAGGTGCTGGGTGAGCTCCCACTTGCGCGCGTCGGGGATGGGCTCGTGCACCTCGATCATCTCGCCGTTGGGCAGCCGCACGATGCGGCCGGTCTCCCGGCCGTGCAGCACCAGGTCGCGGTCACGACGCTGCAGGCCGAGGCAGATGCGCTTGGTGACGACGTAGGCCAGCGGCGGCACGATGAAGATGAGCACCCGGAAGCCCCACGTGATCGTGTTGATCGACATGTGGAACGCGACCGCGATCAGGTCGTTGGCGCCGGCGGCCAGCAGCATCAGCCAGGTCACCAGGGCCATCACGCCGAGCCCGGTGCGGGTCGGCACGTTGCGCGGCCGGTCGAGCACGTGGTGCTCGGCGTTGTCGCCGGTCACCCAGCGTTCGATGAACGGGTAGAGGATCATCGGTGTGAAGAGCAGGCCCGGGATGATCAGCGCCGGGCCGAGGACGTTCCAGGAGACCGTGTAGCCCCACAGGCTGGTCTCCCAGTTGGGGAACAGCCGCAGCGACCCCTCGAGGAAGCCCATGTACCAGTCCGGTTGGGAGCCGGCCGAGATCTCGCCCGGGTTGTAGGGCCCGAAGAGCCAGACCGGGTTGATCGACGCGAAGGCTGACAGCAGCGTCGTCACACCGAAGGTGATGAAGAAGAAGCCACCGGCCTTGGCCGTGTAGACCGGGAAGAACGGATAGCCCACCGCATTCTTCTCGGTGCGCCCCGGGAACGGGTACTGCGTGTGCTTCTGGTACCAGACCAGCATCACGTGGACGGTGATCAGCGCCAGGAAGATGCCGGGGATCAGCAGCACGTGGGCGATGTAGAGCCGCGGGATGATGTCCTCGCCGGGGAACTCGCCGCCGAAGAGGAAGAACGAGAGGTACGTCCCCACGACCGGCAGGGAGAGAAGCACCCCTTCGGTGATCCGCAGCCCGGTGCCCGAGAGCAGGTCGTCGGGCAGCGAGTAGCCGGCCAGGCCCTCGATGAAGCTGAGCATGATCAGGATGGACCCGATCAGCCAGTTGGTCTCACGGGGCTTGCGGAAGGCACCGGTGAAGAACACCCGGCACATGTGCACGACCATGGCAGCGACGAAGATCAGCGCCGCCCAGTGGTGGATCTGGCGGATGATTAGGCCGCCTCGGACGTCGAACGAGATGTGCAGCGTCGACGCGTAGGCCTCGGACATCGGGAGGCCGCGCAGCGGGACGTACGACCCGTCGTAGATGACCTCCATCTGGCTCGGCTTGAACCAGAGCGTGAGGAAGGTGCCGGTCAGCAGCAGGATGATGAAGCTGTACAGGGCGATCTCGCCCAGCAGGAAGGACCAGTGGTCCGGGAAGACCTTGCGCGCGCTGCGCTTGACGAAGTTCGCCGAGCCGAATCGCTCGTCGATCTCGTTGGCGGTCTTGCCGGCGATCTGCTCGAGCGCCATGCCTACCCTCGCTCCCAGTAGCTCGGTCCGACGGGCTCCTGGAAGTCCTCACGCGCGACCAGGTAGCCCTCTTCGTCCACGTCCAACGGCAGCTGGGGCAGGGGTCGGGCTGCCGGGCCGAAGATCACTGCGCAGTCCCGCGTCACGTCGTAGGTCGACTGGTGGCACGGGCAGAGCAGGTGGTGCGTCTGCTGCTCGTATAGGCCGACAGGGCAGCCGACGTGCGTGCAGATCTTGCTGTAGGCCACGATGCCGTCCACGGACCAGTCGAGCTGCTTCTGGACCTGGATCTCGTCTGGCTCGAGCCGGATCACCAGGGTGGCGGACTTGGCCCGCTCGTTGATCGGGTGGGAGGCATTCTCGACGCCCTCGGGCTGGACGTGGATGACCGTCCCGATGGGGATCTCAGCAGCCTTGATCGGGCGACCGGTCGGGTCGGTGACCACCCGGCGCCCGGCCTTCCACCACGTGCCGGTGAGCGAGGCGGCGGGCAGCGGCCCGAGGTCGCGCAGCGGGATGATCGCGAGCAGCCCCAGCGGAGCCATGGCGCCGAGCAGGCTGTTGCGGATCAGCTTCCGTCGGCCCAGACCCGCTCCCGCCGCGCCCTCCTTCATCGCCTCGACGGCCGCGGCGCGGTCCTCCTCGCTGGAGCGCATCGGCTTGCGGTCCTGCACGATCTCGTCGTCGGGCATCAGTGTCTTGGCCCAGTGGATGGCGCCGGCGCCGATGCAGAACAGAGCAAGGCCGAGACCCAGACCGAGGAGCTTGGTCGACAGGCTGACCTCTTCGAGGATGTCCTCCCCGCCGGGCCTGATCGCGAAGTACGCGACGATGAAGAGCAGCGTGCCCAGCGTGGAGACGCCGAAGAAGGTGGCCACCTCGCGCTCCCGGCGCTGCGCGGCCTTCTGGTCGACGTCCGAGCGCCGGTAGACGTGCGACGGAAGCCCCGGGTTGTTCCAGGTCCGGGTCAGCTCGCCGTCGTGGCCGGCTCGCTCGACCAGGCGACCGCCTTCGGCCCCGGCCCCGGGCGCGCCGGAGCCCTCGTCGCCCACCAGGGCGTCGTGGGAGGTGCCGGATGCCTGCACGTCACCACTACCGGTGACGCCCTCCGCCTGGATGCGGTCGCCGGTGCCGGAGGCGGTGCCGGTGCCGGCATCCGCCTCGGTGCGGGCGCCGCTCGGCCCTGAGTGCTGCTGGTCGCTCATAGTCCCCTCACCGCGCCTTCGCGCCGAGCCAGACAGCGCACCCGATCAGGCCGCCGATGCCGACCAGCCAGCCGACGCCGCCCTCCGTCACCGGGCCGAGCTTGCCCAGCGTGGCGCCGCCGGGGGACGGCTCGTCCTCGGTTGTCTTGAGGAAGGCGATGATGTCGCGCTTGTCCTCGGGGGTCATCGTGTGGTCGCCGAACACCGGCATCGACTGCGGGCCGGTCAGCATGGCCTCGTAGATGTGCCGGGGATTGACGCCCCGCAGCGAGGGGGCGTACTTGCCCTCCGTGAGCGCCCCGCCTGACCCCGCGTAGTTGTGGCACATCGAGCAGTTGGTGCGGTAGATCTCGCCGCCACGCGCGGGGTCGGCGTCGGACAGGTCGAGCTCCGACTCGTCCGGGATCGCCGGGCCGGGGCCGAGCGAGGCCACGTAGGCAGCCAGGTCGGCGATCTGCTGGGCGGTGAACTGGGACCGCTTCTCCTCGACCTGGGCGCCGAGCTGCGCGGCGGGCATCCGGCCGGTGGAGACCTGGAAGTCGACCGACGCCGCCCCGACGCCGACCAGGCTCGGCCCGTCCGAGCCGCCCTCGGCGTTGAGCCCGTGGCAGCTCGAGCAGTTCTTGAGGAACAGCTCCCGGCCGGCGTCGACGGACCCGCTCGGCAGGCCGTTGGAGGCCTCGGCCTGCGGGGTGGGCGCGAAGGCCGTGTAGGCCCCGCCCATCGCCGCCAGGGCCAGCAGCAGCAGGAGGGTCGGCGCGAGGCGGTGCCGACGGCGGCGGGACAGGGCGCCCAGCAGGACCGCCGGACCGCCCGGTCGAGGTCGTGTCACGTGCTCGCTCACTTGATCAGGTAGATGGTCGCGAAGAGGCCGATCCAGACCACGTCGACGAAGTGCCAGTAGTAGGAGACCACGATCGCGCTGGTGGCCTGCCCGTGCGAGAAGCGCCTGGCGCTGAACGTGCGGCCGAGGACGAGCAGGAAGGCGATCAGGCCGCCGGTGACGTGCAGGCCGTGGAAGCCGGTGGTCAGGTAGAAGACCGAGCCGTAGGGGTTGGACGCCAGGGTCAGGCCGTCCGTCGAGACCAGCGTCGAGTACTCGTAGACCTGGCCGCCGATGAAGAACGAGCCCATCAGGAACGTGATCACGAACCACAGCCGGAGCCGGACCACGTCGCCCTTCTCCGCCGCGAAGACGCCCAGCTGGCAGGTGACCGACGACAGCACCAGGACGGTGGTGTTGACGGTGGAGAAGGGGATGTTGAGCAGCTCCGGCTCGGTCTCCCACAGCTCGGGGCTGACCGACCGGACCGTGAAGTACATCGCGAACAGCGCCGCGAAGAACATCAGCTCCGAGCTCAGCCAGACGATCGTGCCGACGGAGGTGGTGTCCGGACGGCTCGCCGGGACGTGAGACCGAGCCTGCTGCGCTGCTGCTGTCGCCACGTCGCGCATTATTGCTGCCCCAGGGCGTGGTCGGCACCCCCGACCCCCCGATCATGTGCGGTCTTTCCGGCCGTACGCTCGGATCGTGCCCGCCGGAGTGCTCATGGCCCCGCTCACCGGGGCGGTGCTGGCGCACGTCGGGAGCCGTCAGGAGCCGCTCCCGCTCACGCCCGCGCGCCTGCTCACCGAGTGGGAGCCGAGCCTGCTGCCGCTGGCCGGTGCCCTGGCGGCCGGGGGGCTCTACCTGTGGGGCGTGCACCGCCTGCGGGCCCGCGGGGACCGTTGGTCGCGCTGGCGGACGGTCTTGTTCGTCGGGCTGGGTCTGGGGACGTTCCTCGGCGCGACGACGTCCGGGCTGGCCGTCTACGACACCACGCTGCTCTGGGTGCACATGGTCCAGCACATGGTCCTGGGCATGATCGTCCCGATCTTCCTGGCGCTGGGTGCCCCGATCACGCTCGCATTGCGCACGCTGCCCCGCCGGGGCCGGCAGAGGCTGCAGTCGGTGCTGCACAGCCGGGTGGCCAAGGTGCTGACCTTCCCGGTCGTGGCCGGGTTCCTCTTCGTGGTCAACCCGTTCGTGCTCTACCTGACCGGCTGGTACGAGGCCACCCTGCGCCACGAGTGGCTGCACGAGCTCAACCACGTCCACTTCGTGCTCATCGGCTGCCTGTGGTTCTGGACGATCCTCGGGGTCGACCCGATGCCCTACCGGGTCCCCTACCCCCTGCGGCTGGTCGCGGTGTTCGCGACGATGCCGTTCCACGCCTTCCTGGGCATCACGATCATGGGCTCGTCCACGCTGATCGCCCGCGACTGGTACGCCGCGCTCGGCCGCACCTGGGGACCCACGCTCGAGCGCGACCAGGAGATCGCCGGCGGGCTGCTCTGGGCCAGCGGCGACCTGGTGGCGCTGCTCGTGCTGGGCGCGCTGTTCGTCCAGTGGTCGCAGGCCTCCGAGCGCGAAGCCGTCCGCGAGGACCGGCGGCTGGACCGCCTCGATGCCGAACGCGAGGCCACCCGCTCAACTGTGCGTTGACACACCGGCCCGTCGGCGTGTCCGGTGTGTCGGCGCACAGTGGGTCACGGGTGGTCGGCCAGGCTGACCGGGTGGTGCTCCTCTTCGGTGCCGCGTCCTTCCTGGGCGCGGCGCTGCTGTTCCTCGTCGAGCCGATGCTCGCCAAGCTCGTCCTGCCGGCCTATGGCGGCTCGCCGACGGTCTGGAACACCTGCACCCTCTTCTTCCAGGTGCTGCTGCTCGTCGCCTACTCCTACGTCCACGTCTCGACCCGCCGGCTGGGCCGCCGTCGGCAGCCCTGGCTGCACCTGGCGCTGCTGGTCCTGCCGCTGGTCGCGCTGCCGGTGGGCCTGCCCGACGACGCCGCCCCGCCGCCCGACGCCGAGCCGGCCCTGTGGCTGCTGGGCGTGCTCGCGGTGGCGGCCGGCCTGCCGTTCGTCGTGCTGGCGACCACCGGGCCGCTGTTGCAGCGGTGGTTCTCGTGGACCGGCCACCGGCGCTCCGAGGACCCCTACTTCCTGTACGCCGCCAGCAACGCGGGCAGCGTGGTCGGCCTCCTCGGCTACCCGTTCCTCGTCGAGCCGACGGTCGGTCTGGCCGCGCAGACCCGGGCCTGGTCGTGGGCCTACGTCGGCTTCGTGGCGCTGGTGGTGGCGTGCGGCGTCACGGCCGGGGCCGCCGCGCGACGTACGTCCGCAGGAGGACTCACCGGCGCGCCCGGGACCGTCCCGGCCGGTACGTCGTCAGCCGACCCGGCCGGTACGTCGTCAGCCGACCCGGCCGCCCCGGTAGGCAGCGAGCCTGCGCCCACCTTGCGCACCCGACTCGGCTGGGTCGCCCTGGCCTTCGTGCCGTCGAGCCTGATGCTGGGGGTGACGACGCACGTCTCGACCGACATCGCGGCGATCCCGCTGTTCTGGACGGTGCCGCTCGCCATCTACCTGGCGACCTTCGTCGTCGCCTTCGGCCGGAGCAGCCGGCGCCTGCCGCGTACGACTGCGCTGCTCGCGGCCGCGCTCGTGCTCCCGGTGATGCTCGCGCTGGTCGGGGTGATCGACCCGCCGGTCTGGGCGTCGGTGCTGCTCGACCTGCTGCTGCTCGCCCTGGCCGGGCTTGCCGCGCACGGGCGGCTGGCAGCGACCCGGCCGGACGTGGAGCACCTGACCGGCTTCTACCTGCTCGTGTCGGTGGGCGGCGCGCTCGGCGGCCTGCTCAACGGGTTGCTCGCGCCGGCGTTGCTGGACCGGCCGTGGGAGTACCCGATGGTCGTGGCGATGGTGCCTGCGCTGGCGCTGGGCATGGGCGGGCCGGCGGTCGCGGGGAGCGGGCTGGTCCGGCGGGTCGCGCGGGAGCCGCTGGCGGTGATGTCGGTGCTGCTGCTGGCGACGTACGTCTTCACCGAGCTGGTCGACGACGCCACGGTGCGACGGGAGCGGACCTTCTTCGGCAGCTACCGGGTCATCGACACCCCGGAGCGGCGGCTGCTGGCGCACGGGACGACGTACCACGGGTGGCAGCAGAAGCGGCACCTGGGTCGGCCAGCCGACGTCGTACTACGCGCGGTCGGGGCCGATCGGCAACGTCATGTCGGCCTACGACGGCACGGCGCTGCTCGACCGGGTGGCGTTCGTCGGGATGGGGGTCGGGACGCTGGCGGCCTACGGCGAGCCGGGCCGGCGGATGGACTTCTACGAGATCGACCCCGCGGTGGTCGACATCGCGCGCACCGACTTCGACTTCCTGCGCGACGCCGAGGGCGAGGTGCGCGTGGTCGAGGGGGACGGCCGGCTGCAGCTGCGGGAGGCCGGCCAGGGGACGTACGGCCTGGTGGTGCTCGACGCCTTCTCCTCCGACGCGATCCCGGTCCACCTGCTGACCGAGGAGGCGGTGGGGGAGTACCGGCGGGTCCTGCGGCCGCACGGGCTGCTGGCCTTCCACGTGACCAACCGCCACCTCGACCTGGTGCCGGTGCTGGCCGCCGAGGCGCAGCGGCTAGGGATGACCGCCGTGGTCCGCCGCGACCTGGGGGCGGCGCCGCCCGCGTCGGTCTCGACCTGGGTGGTGCTGGCCCGGGCGCCGGGCGACCTCGCGCGGCTGCGGACCCGGCCCGGCTGGGTCGAGGCCGAGAACAGGTCCGACGTGCGGGCCTGGACCGACGACTACTCGTCGCTGGTGGAGGTCCTCGACCTCGGCTGGGAGTGACTCGGCTGGGAGCGGCCGGCGCCGCGCCGATAGCATCAGGGCCGTGAGCGACGACCCGAAGCAGCCGACGATGACCGTCCTGCTCTACAGCGACGACGTCGACACCCGGGAGCGGGTGAAGCTCGCCATCGGCCGCCGGCCGGCCGCCGACGTGCCGCTGGTCGAGTGGCTCGAGTGCGCCACCGGCCCGGGCGTCATCGCCGCGCTGGACAAGGGCGGCGTCGGCGTCGCGATCCTGGACGGAGAGGCGGCTCCCACCGGGGGCATGGGCATCGCCCGGCAGGCCAAGGACGAGATCTGGCAGTGCCCGCCCATCCTGGTGCTGACCGGCCGCCCGCACGACAGCTGGCTGGCCGCCTGGTCGCGCGCCGAGGCCGCGGTGCCACATCCGCTCGACCCGTTCGTCCTCTCCCGCACGGTCGCCGACCTCATGCGCCGTCGGCAGGCCGCGCTCACCACCGGCTAGGCGGGCACCCGTGCCCGACGACCCGTCGAGCGGTCCGACCGCGCCGTCGTGGCCAGCGCTGCTGACCCGGCTGCTGCGCGGCGAGGACCTGGCCGCCGCCGAGACCACCTGGGCGATGCAGCAGGTCATGCTCGGCGACGCGACCCCCGTGCAGGTCGCCGGGTTCGTGGTCGCGCTGCGGGCCAAGGGCGAGTCGCCCGACGAGGTCACCGGCATGTCCGCGGCCATGCTCGGGCTGGCCGAGCGGATCCAGGTCGCGGGCCCGGCGGTCGACACCTGCGGCACCGGCGGTGACCGGGCGCACACGGTCAACATCTCCACCATGTCGGCGATGGTCGTGGCCGGCAGCGGTGCCCGCGTCGTCAAGCACGGCAACCGCGCCGCGTCCTCGGCATGCGGCTCGGCCGACTTGCTGGAGGAGCTCGGGGTGGTCATCGACCTGGCCCCGGACCAGGTCGTCGAGTGCGTCGACCAGGCGGGCATCGCGTTCTGCTTCGCGCCGCAGTTCCACCCGGCGCTGCGGCACGCGGCCGTCGCCCGTCGGGAGCTCGGGGTCGCGACGATCTTCAACTTCCTCGGCCCGCTGGCCAACCCGGCCCAGCCCGCCGCTCAGGCGGTGGGCGTCGCCGACCCGCGGATGGCCGGGGTCATGGCCCAGGTGCTCGCCGACCGGGGCGTCAGCGCGCTGGTCTTCCGCGGGGAGGACGGCCTCGACGAGCTGACCCCCTGCGCCGAGTCGCAGGTTTGGGTGGTGCGCGACGGCGTGGTGACCGAGGACCGGGTCAGCCCGGAGGACGTCGGTCTGGAGCGGGCCTCGCTCGACGCGCTGCGCGGCGGCGACGCGGCCTTCAACGCCGAGGTGACCCGGGGGTTCCTCGCCGGCGAGGGCGGGCCGGTGCGCGACGCGGTGCTGCTCAACGCGGCCGCAGCCCTGGTGGCCGTGTCGCCAGGCGACGGCCCGCTGGCCGGTCAGCTCACCGAGGCCATGGGCCGGGCCGCCGAGGCGGTCGACAGCGGTGCCGCGGCGCGCGCGCTGGCCGGGTGGGTCGAGACCAGCCGGTCGCTGGCGACCGGCTGAGCGACGTACCGCCGTCTGCCCGACCCATCCCACCCCGCCGACTGGTGAGTTCCCGGGGCGAAATGTC
>DATHAP010000074.1 GCA_035489715.1 Actinomycetes bacterium | reverse complement strand
GGTAAGGTCCCCGCCGAACTCCCCCGAGACCGACCGGGAGTAGGCCACGCCGGCACCGATCTGGCCCAACGAGCGGCGCAGCAGCACCGGGCTGGCGAGGGCCGGGTCGAGGTTCTCCCGGCACGCCTCGAGCAGCGCCGGGGTCCCCCGCAGCCGGGCCGCGACAGCCTCGGCGAGCTCGCCCTCGGGCCGCAGCCGGTTCTGCAGGAGGCCGAAGACCCCGGACAGTGCTGAGCCGGCGTAGGGGTCAGGCGTCCGCCGCCAGTCGGCCCAGTCGCGCTGCAGCTCGCGGCCGCGCAGCACCATCAGGGCGAGGTCGCGGTCGATGCGCTGCTCGTCGGTGAGCTGCGACTCGTCCGCCTCGCGCAGCCGGCGGGCCCAGTCGTCCTCGACCCGCTCCCGGGCTGCGATGCCGTCGGCCGAGAGGTCCGGGAGGTCGCCGTCGTGCTCGGTCACGCCGAGCGCGCTGCCGAGCACCGGGTTGGCCCGCAGCTGGTCGTCGACCAGCTCCGCGACGAGTCGGTCGAACGGCAGGTCTCCCTCGCGGGTCGGCATCCGGGCACGGTAGCCCGTCCGCGCGCCGTGACAGGCTTGCCCCGTGCCGGACCCGACGACCTCCACGCCGACGTACGTCGAGCGGCTGTCCCCGCCGGCGGGGCTGTGGGTCGCCGTCTGGGCCGGGGCGCTGGTGCTGGGCATCTCGTTCTACGCCGCCCTCGGGCCGGTGGCCGGGTTGCTTGCAGTGCTGGTCCCTGGCCTTCTGCTGTCGGCCGTGCTGCGAACCAGCGCCGCGCTCGTCGCGGTCGACGGCGGTGAGCTGGTCGCCGGGAACGCCCGGGTGCCGGTGACCGCGCTCGGTCCGGCGAGCGCTCTGACCCCGGAGGAGGCCCGACGGCTGCGCGGCCCGGAGTCGGACCCGGCCGGCTACCACCTGATCCGCGGCTGGGTGCCGGCGGGCGTCCGCGCCGACGTCGTCGACCCGGACGACCCGACCCCCTACTGGTTCGTGGCCTCCCGCCGGCCCAAGGAGCTGGCCGCCGCCGTCGAGGCCGCGCGGGGCCGCTGACGTCGATGCCGACGACGCCGGCGACGCCGGCGACGCCGGCGACGCCGGCGGGACCGCCGGCCGCTACCCGCGGACGACCTGCGGGCCGCCGCGGCGCAGGTCGCCGCGCACGACGTCGCCGACCCGGCGGGTCTCGCGGTGGTTGACCATGCTGCCCGCGACCGCGCCGGAGAGCAGGGGGCCGAGCGTGGTCAGGTTGCGGCCCACGCCGCGGATCAGCCGGTTGCGCACGGAGCGCTTCGCGGCGCTGCCGAGCGAGAGGCGCAGCGTGGGCTGGAGAGGGTCGATGCCGCGCCGCTCGGTCCAGGCCATCACATAGGCCTGCATCTTCACCGGCACCGAGCCCGGGACTGCCGCGCCGTAGACCTCGTGCAGCTCGGCGATCAGCTTGACCTCCACGGCCGCCACGAGCAGCGTCTCGGCCGCGAGCTGCACCGGAGCGGTGAGGAGGAAGGGCGGGGCGGTGAACTCCACGGCCGCCAGTGCGCCGCCGGCGGCACCGATGCTGCCGGAGGCCTTGGCCGCGCCGGAGATGAGGGCGTCGGCGAGGTCGTCGGCACCGAGCCCCGGGTGCTGGGCCTCCAGGGTCGCCAGGTTGCGCACCGGGATCCGCGGCGCGGTGTCGAGCAGCAGGTCGGCCAGCCAGGCGCCACCCAGCACGGAAGCCCGCCCGGCCTTCCTGGCCGACGCGACGAGCGCGCGGGTGAGGGCGCTGAGGTCCGCTCGGTCCTGGCGCCGGTCGCCCCCGGTCGCGCCATCCGTCGACTCCGCCCTGCCGACCAGCCGGCCCACGAGCGCACCAACGCCCCCGGCGCCCTGCTCGTCGGCGGGGTCGGGGGCGTCGTCGTCGGTGCTCACGCGGCTCAGGCGGCGCATTCCTTGCAGATCAGCTGCCCGTTCTTCTCGGAGGCGAGCTGGCTGCGGTGGTGCACCAGGAAGCATCGTGAGCAGGTGAACTCGTCGGCCTGCCGCGGGAGCACCCGGACGGAGAGCTCCTCGTTGGAGAGGTCCGCACCGGGCAGCTCGAGGGACTCGGCCAGGTCGGCCTCGTCCACGTCGACCGTCCCAGCGGCCTTGTCCTGCCGGCGGGCCTTCAGCTCCTCGAGACTGTCCTCGGACATCTCGTCATCGGTCTTGCGAGGCGAGTCGTAGTCGGTCGCCATGATCTGTGTCACCCCTTCGCCGAGAGGGTGGCTGGTCCACGTGCTGGTGCCACTGCTGTCGGTGTGCTGTCGTCGAGCGCTTGTCGTCGGCCCTTGGTTCTGCGCGCGGTGTAACGCACGACCCCCGCGGTTTGTGCCCCGCCGCCCTCTGTGTCCGAGACGGCCCGATCCGCAAGGCCCGAGCGGCTCGCGGACGGCGGACTGTACCCCACCACGGCGCCTGACGCACGGGGCTGTCCGCAGCCGCGCCCACCCGGTGGGCGGGGCGGTGGTCCGGGCGGGTCTGCGGGGTTCTGCGGAGGTCTGCGGCAGGCCCCGGGTTTGCGCGACCCGACCGGCCGGGAATGAGGCGCGGGTCACGTGTGCTGTGTCGGGAACGTCACTGCCCGATCACGCGACAGTCACCTGCCGGTCACGTCGCGCGCCGCACCGACTGAGAGGGTTGCCGGCATGAGCGAGTTCCAGCAGGAGATCCAGGCCCGCCTCGCGTCGGTCCAGCAGTCCCTTGCCGAAGCCCGCCTCGAAGGCGACGACTACGCAGTGCAGGTGCACCTCGGCGAGCTCGAGTCGCTCGAGCGCATCGCCGACGAGAACACCCTCGCCTCCTGACCCCGGCCCGCGCGGTCGGACATCTGGTCAGCCGTCGACCAGCTCGTCGGCCGCCAGGTCGGTCAGCAGGGCGGTGAGCGGCTCGACGAGCCCCGGCGCCGCCGCCACTACCAGCGCCTCGCCCGCCGGCTGCCCGCGCAGCCCGGTCACGACCGCGCCGGCCTCGGTGGCCACCAGCCCCCCGGCGGCCAGGTCCCACGGCTGCAGCCCCTGCTCGTAGTAGGCGTCCACCCGCCCGGTCGCGAGGGCGCACAGGTCGAGCGAGGCCGCCCCGGCCCGCCGGATGTCGCGCACGACCGGCAGCACCGACCGCAGGATCTCGGCCTGCCGGGCCCGTCGGTCGCGGCCGTAGCCGAACCCGGTGGCGACCAGCGCCATGTCCAACGGCGGCGGCTCGGCCAGACGCAGCGGCCGGCCGTCGAGGAAGGCACCTCCACCACGCACCGCGGTCCACCTCTCTCCGGTGACCGGGTTGACGACCACGCCGACCAGCGGGCCGTCCGCGTCGGCCGCACCGATGCTGACCGCGTACGCCGGAATCTCATAGAGGTAGTTGACGGTGCCGTCGATCGGGTCGACCACCCAGGTGATGCCGGACGTTCCTTCGTGGTCGGCACCCTCCTCGCCGAGCACCCCGTCGTCGGGCCGGGCACCCAGCAACCGGTCGACGATCAGCCGCTCGGACCGGCGGTCCATCTCGGTGACGATGTCGGTGGCACTGCTCTTGGTGGCGGCCACCTCGAGGTCGCGGCCGGCCCGCGGTCGCTCCTCGATCACCAGCCGGGCCGCCTCGGTGGCGGTGCCGACGGCGAGGGCGAGCAGGTCGGCGGCGAGCGACCCGGTCACGCCGGCTCCCCGCACAAGGTCGGGCGGCCCGGGTCGCGCAGGTTGGGGCAGCACCGCGCCGGGCAGCGGTCGTGGCTCGGCCCGAGCGGGCTCAGGGCCGGCCGGTCCACCTGCTCGCCCCGCTCGACGGCGGCCCGTTCCAGCACGAGGTCGACCAGCCCGCGCACGAAGCCCGGGTGCGTCCCGACCGTCGCCGCCCGGGTGCACGGCAGGCCGATCCGAGCCGCGGTCTCCATCGCCTCGGTGTCCAGGTCGTGCACGACCTCCATGTGGTCGGACACGAAGCCGATCGGCACCAGCACCGCGGCGGGCACGCCCTGGGCGGCCAGCTCCTCGAGGTGGTCGTTGACGTCGGGCTGCAGCCACGGCTGGCTCGGCGGCCCACTCCGGCTGCAGTAGACGAGGTCTCCCTCGTGGGTGTTGCCGGTGCTCTCGGCCACGCCCCCGGCGACCAGGTCGGCCACCGCCCGGTGCTGTGCGACGTAGCCGCCGCCGGTCGGCCCGCTGCCGTCGTTCATGGCGAGCGGCACCGAGTGGGTGACGAAGACCAGTCGGGCTCCGCGACGTACGTCCGCCCGCAGCCCGTCCAGCGCCGCCACCGTGCTCTCGACCATCGGCCGGACGAAACCGGGGTGGTCGAAGTAGTGGCGCACCCGGTCCACCTCCGGGGCCCGCTCCCCCAGCGGCTCGGCGGCCGTATAGAGGTTCTCGCGGTACTGCCGACAGCCGGAGTAGGACGAGTAGGCCGACGTCATGACCGCGAGCACCCGGCCGACACCTTCGTCCGCGAGGGCTCCGAACGCGTCGGTCAGGTAGGGGTCCCAGTTGCGGTTCCCCCAGCGGACCGGCAGGTCGACACCCCGCTCGGCGAGCTCGGCCTCGAGAGCGGCGACCAGGGCGCGGTTCTGCCCGTTGATCGGGCTGACCCCGCCCCGTGCGTAGTAGTGCTGCCCGACCTCCTCGAGCCGCTCGCGCGGGATGCCGCGGCCCCGGGTCACGTTCTCGAGGAACGGCACGACGTCGTCCGGCCCCTCCGGGCCGCCGAAGGACACCAGCAGCAGGACGTCGTACGGCGCGGCGCCCCGGCCGGCACCGGTGCCGCCCGGGGCGACGTGCTTCGTCGGGTCGGTCGGGTCGGTGGGGTCGGTGGGGTCGGTCGAGCCGGTCGGGTGGGTCGCGTCGGTCACCCGGTGATCGTCCCCCTGGCCCGGCCGGCCGGGTCGGGCGGGTCCCGTAGCGTGCCCGCGTGCTGGCCCCCTACCGCGACCTGCTGTCGACGCCCGGCGGCAGAGTCTTCTCCGGGGCGGCCTTCGTGGCCCGGCTGCCGATCTCGATGATCGGCCTGGGCATCGTGCTGCTGGTCGTGGCCGAGCGCGACCAGTACGGTCTGGCCGGCGCGGTGTCGGCGACCTTCGCGCTGGTCAACGCGGTGGCTGCCCCGCTGATCGCCCGGCTCACCGACCGGCTCGGCCAGACCCGCGTGCTGGCGCCCGCCGTGGCGTTCTACGCCATTTTCCTGGCGCTGTTCGTCGTGCTGGTGAACGCCGGTGCGCCGACCTGGACCTACTTCGCCACGGCGGCGGCGACCGGGGTCTTCGCGCCGTCTATCGGGTCGCTGGTCCGGGCCCGGTGGGGCTTCGTGCTCGGCTCGAGCCCGCGCCTCACCACCGCCTACGCCTACGAGTCGGTGCTCGACGAGATCATCTTCGTCGTCGGCCCGCTGCTTGTGACGCTGCTGGCGACCAAGGTCGCGCCGCACGCCGGTCTGCTGGCAGCCGCCGTGCTGGTCGTGTCGGGCAGCGCCGGGCTGCTGGCGCACCGGGCCAGCGAGCCGCCCCCGCGCGCCGGTCACGAGGACGGCCACCCGTCCGCGCTGCGCAGCCCGGGGCTGGCCGTGCTGATGCTGCTCATGGCCTTCATCGGCGGCGTCTTCGGCGCGGTCGAGATCAGCACGGTCGCCTCGGCCGACCACGCCGGCCGGGCCGGCCTGGCTGGGCCGCTGCTGGCCTGCTACGCCGGCGGCAGCGCGACCTCTGGGCTGGTGTTCGGCGCCGTCCACTGGCAGGTCAGCGCCCGCCGTCGGCTGCTGCTCGGCACCGCGACGATGACCGTGACGGTGGCGCTGCTGCCCTTCGTCGGCTCGCTCGCCGTGCTGGGCGGTGCCCTGTTCGTCGCGGGGGTCGGCATCGCACCCACGCTGATCAGCGGCTTCTCCCTTGTCGAGCGGATCGTGCCCGAGGGCACCGTGACCGAGGGACTCACCTGGGCGACGACCGGCCTGATCATCGGCTTCTCAGCGGCCACCTGGCTCTCCGGCCGGCTGGTCGACTCCGCCGGGGTGCCGGAGGCGTTCGCGGTCGCCGTCGCGTCCGGCCTGCTCGGCCTGGCGGTCTGCGGGGCGACGTACCGCCGGCTGCCGCGCTGACCTCGGCGGACGCCGCCGAGAAAGTCGACACGTCGATGCCGCGCGCCTCCCCGGTCTGCGCCCGCGCGACGCCTAGGGTCGGCCACGTCGACGTCGGGGCTCCGACGGCGGCGTGGACATGACCGGGGAGGTCGACGACGAGATGACCGCTGACGAGACCGCCAGGGCCCCGATCGACCTGCGGCTCGTCGCGCTGACCGACGACCGGTCGCACCTCGTGCTCGAGGACGACGACAGCCGTCAGTTCCGGCTGCCGGTCGACACCCGGTTCGCCGCGGCGCTCCGACCGGTGACCGTCAGCCGGTCGGGCCACCCGGGCCAGTCGACCCGGTCGAGCCCGTCAACGCAGACCGCTCCGCACCGACCCGGCCAGCTGGAGATCGCCTTGGAGAGTCAGCTCACCCCGCGTGAGATCCAGACCCGCATCCGGGCCGGCCACAGCGTCGACGAGGTCGCAGCGGTCGCCGGCATCTCGACCGACCGGATCGAGCGCTACGCCGTCCCGGTCATCGCCGAGCGCGGCCACGTCGTGGAGCAGGCCCAGCGTGCCCCCGCACGGCGGGCGACGGCCGGCAAGGCTCCGTCGCTGACCGAGGTGGTCGAAGCCCGGCTGGCCGAGCAGCGGGCCGACGCCGACTCCGCCGACTGGGACGCCTTCCGCGCCGACGATCACCGATGGACCGTGCGGCTGAGCTACCTGGCGGGCGGCCGGTCGAGGGTGGCGACCTGGTCGTTCGACCCGCGCGGCCGGGTGCTCGCGCCCGCCGACGACGAGGCCCGGTGGCTGGTCGACGAGCCCGGCCTGGAGCGGGTGACCGACGAGCCGCCGGCTGCCGTCCGCCGGCTGACCAGCCTGCCCGGCGGCGCCGGCGACCTTGCCGGCGACCTTGCCGGCGACCTTGCCGGCGATCCGGGCGGCGAGCCGTCGCCCGCCGACGACTCCTCCCCTGACGTGGTCGCCGGGAGGACGGACGAGGTCTACGACCGGGAGCGCGACGAGGCGCAGCACGAGCCCGTCCAACAGGTGGCGGCCGCCACCCGGTCGCACCGGCGCCCGGCGGTGCCGTCCTGGGACGACATCATGTTCGGCACCCGCCGCCGCGACTGAGCCGGACAGAGCCGCGGGCCGCTCAGCCGGTCGCGACCGGCCGGGTCGGGTCGGTCACCCACTCCGACCACGACCCGGCGTACAGCGCGGCGCCGATGCCGGCCAGCTCGAGAGCCAGCACGGTCTGGGCAGCGGTGACGCCCGAGCCGCAGTAGGCACCCACGGCCACGCCGGGCTCGACCCCGACCGCCGCGTACCGCTCGCGCAGGACGTCCGCCGGCAGGAAGTGCCCGTCGTCGGTGACGTTGCCGGTCGACGGCGCGCTGATCGCGCCGGGCACCCGCCCGGCGACCGGGTCGACCGGCTCCGTCTCGCCGCGGTAGCGCTCGACCGCCCGGGCGTCGAGCAGCCGCCCCGTGCGGGCCACCCGGGCCGCGCCCGCGGCGTCCAGCTCCGGCATGCCGCCCGGCCGGGCCGTCAGGTCGCCCGGCTCGGGCTCGACCGCCCCGGTCTCCAGCGGGAGACCGGCGTTCCGCCAGGCCCGTAGGCCGCCGTCGAGCACCCGGACGTCCTGGTGGCCCAGCCAGCGCAGCAGCCACCAGGCTCGGGCGGCGACCGAGCCGTCCGACTCGTCGTAGGCGACCACCGGCCGGCCGTCCCGCACGCCGAGCCGCCGCAGCGCCTGCTCGGCGGCCGCCGGGTCGGGCAGCGGATGCCGGCCGCCGGGTCCGGGCGGCCCGGCCAGGTCGCGGTCGAGGTCGGCGAAGACCGCTCCGGGCAGGTGCCCGGCCAGGTAGTCGTCCCGCCCCGGAGGGCCGCCCAGCCGCCAGCGCACGTCGAGCAGGGCGGGTCGCCGGTCGAGGTCCGGCTCGGTGGCGGCGTCCAGCTCGGTGGCGAGGGTCGTCACGTCGACCAGCGGGCCGGTCATCGTGGCACCCTCCCACACCGGTGGAGCGGGACCGTCCCGACGCCGGTCCGGGCCACCAGTGCTGCGGCTCGCGGGGCGACAGGTGGGCAGACTCGTGCGGTGAGCCGCACCCCGCCGACCGGCGACGCCGTACGACCGGGCCGGTGGACGGGGTTCGCCGCCGCCACGGTGGCCTTCGCCTTCGCCGCGGTCAGTCTCTACTGGGCGCTCGGCGGCCGGGCGCTCCTCGACACGCTGGGGGGAGAGATCGAGCGCCGGGCCCGGGCCGGCGACGACGTCCTGCTGGTTGCCAACGCGGCTGGCGCGGTCCTCAAGATGCTCGGCGGGATGCTGGCCCTGGCCCTCGTGCTGCCGTGGGGCGAACGGCTGCCTCGCCGCCCGCTGCAGGCGCTGGCGTGGACCGGGGCGGCGGTGCTGACGGTGTACGGCGTCCTGCAGACGGTCGCGATCGTCCTCGTCGCGCTCGGCCGGTTCGAGCTGGACGAGCCGCTCGGGACCAGAGCGCTGCGCTGGCGGATGTTCCTGTGGGAGCCGTGGTTCCTGGTGTGGGGGATGCTCCTCGGCGCCGCCGCCTGGCACTTCGGGGCGCGTGTCCGGCGCCGGTCCTGAACTGCTGAACCCTCGCGGTTGGCGGCTACCTCGCGCGCGGCGCCACCGCGCAGGCTGCGACCTCGACGACGGTGTCGAAGGGCAGCGCCTCGGGCGAGATGGCCGCGGCCTGGATCAGCGCGTCGGCGGACGCCGCGGTCGTCCGGCGCATGTGGTGGCGGCGGCAGAGCACCTCGTAGCCGACCACGCCACCTGCCGTGCCGTCGGCGTCGTCCTCCGTCACCGTGTCGCCGACGACGACCTGCTCGCCCTCGACGACCATCACGCCGTCGATGGTCCGGGCGTTGTGGGTGGCGCGGGCGCCGCACCAGCACAGCGCCTCGACCTGCAGCACCTGGACCCGGTCGGCCAGCTCGATCAGCCGCTGCGACCCGGGGAACAGCCGGGTCCGGAAGTCGGCGGTGATCCCGAACGCGAAGACGTCGACGCCCATCTCGTCGACGACGCGGGCCAGCTGCTCGGCCTGCAGCGGGGTGTAGAACTGCGCCTCGTCGCAGATCAGGTAGTCGACCCGGCCACCGTGCATCCGGACGTCGGCGACCACGTCCCAGAAGTCGAGCGACTCGGTGACCTCGCCCGCCTCGATGGACAGCCCGAGCCGGCTGGAGAGCACCGAGGTCCCGGCCCGGTCCAGCCGGGTGAAGATCATCCCGGCCCGGCCGCGCTGCCGGTGGTTGTGGTCCATCTGCAGCGCCAGGGTGGACTTGCCGCAGTCCATCGTCCCGGAGAAGAAGACGAGCTCGGCCATGGCGACCATCCTGTCATCCGACCGCGTGACCCCCGGAGCGGCGCGGCCGCACGTCAGCCCGCACCCCGGTTCCGCGGGCGGTACAACCGGTAGGTGACCCTTTCCCCCAGCCGTGACGCGTCTGCCGCCGACTGGATCGTGCGCAGCGACCTGCCCTGGGCCAGGCTCGTGACCCTGGGTCCCGCGGGGTTCGACGCCTACGCCAGGCTCCGCTTCCTTCCTGATCCGGTACGTCGCGGCCAGGTGGAGTTCGACCTGCATCCGGACGGCCGGCCGCCCGACCAGGCGGCGAGGCTGCTCGCGGTGCTGGCCGGCCACACCGCCACCCCCGACGACTGCCTCGTCGCTGTCTGGGACGGGCTCGGCGCTCCGCCGCCTGGCACCGACGCGCCGGCCGTCGTGGTCGGGCCGGCGGAGCGTGCGCCCCACCGCTCCTACCGGCTGTTCCGCGGACTGCTGGCCGACCTGCTCGACACCACCCATGAGTGGCCGGGGACGCACCTGGTCGACGGGCTCCCGGCGTTCGTCTGGCCCGCCGACCAGGCGTGGTGCGTCGCCCGGGACGTCGACCCTCACTGGGCCGGCATCGGCGGGACGGCGCACCTGCTCAGCCGGCTCCTGACCGACCCGGGGCTCGACGTGGTCCCGGCCGACCCGGCGGAGGAGCAGCCTGCCTACGGGTGAGGCCGCTCGACCTGCTCAGACCCGGGACACGAGCAGCGGCACCTCGAGCTCCGCCGCGGTCAGCCCGCCGTGCATGCCCACCAGGGTGAGCAGGTCCGCCGGCTGGACGCGGGAGTCCGCCAGGTTGCGCCCGCCAACCGCGGCGCACACCACGTCGCCGATCCGCCCGAGCGCATCCGTCGACACGATCGGCCCGAACAGCCCGGCGGTCACCGCCTCGTCGCGCGAGCCGACCCAGAAGTGCTCCCCGATCACCGCCCGCCAGGCAGCCACCACGTCGGGCCCGGCGCCCGGCCGCACCCACACGTGCACGCCGCGGAGGTCGCCGCCGACCAGCTCGGTCCCCGCGTCGAGCTCAGGCGTCGTCGCGACGTCCCAGCGGTCCTCCAGCCCCACGTCGAGCATGCCGTGGTCCGAGGTCACGAGCAGCGTGCTGCCCGAGGGCAGGGCGTCCCGCAGCTGCCCGACGTACGCGTCGACCGCGCGCAGCTCCGCCCGCCAGGCCGCCGAGCCGCACCCCTTGCGGTGGCCGACGCGGTCCAGGTCGCCGTAGTAGACGTAGGTCAACGAGCGCTCGCCACGTCGTACCGCCGCGCCGGCGGCCGCCACACTCACCAGGGAGGTCTCCGCTGCGGCGTAGGCCCCGCCCCGGAGCCCGGCCTGGGTCAGGCCGGCGCCGTCGAAGCGCCGCGGGCCGACCCTGGTGACGGCCACCCCGGCCGCGGCGGCCCGCTCGAAGGCCGTCGGCCGAGGCTGCAGGGTCGCCAGGTCGACGACCGAGGGCAGGGCCAGGGTGTTGACCTGCGTCCCGTCGGGCAGCCGCATCAGCAGGCCGGTGATGCCGTGCTCGCCGGGCGTCATGCCGGTGCCGAGCGACGTGAGCGCGATCGGCGTCGTGGTGGGGAAGACCGAGGTGATCGTCCGGCTCCCCGGCCGGGCCGCGAGGGAGGTCAGGACGGGGGCGTACGTCGCATGGTCGGCCAGGGCCGACGCCCCGAGCCCGTCGACGAGCAGCACGCAGACCCGCGAGGCCTTGTCGAGCTCACCCACCGGGAGCCCGTCGTGCGGCTCGTCGGACGGCGCCGCTGCCCGCCCCCTAGCTGACGGACCGGCGGCTGACGGGGGCACGCCGAGTGCGCGCAGGACAGCCGGCAGCACGTCGGCGAGCGACCCGCCGCCGTAGTCGGGCAGCCGGGGAGCACCCGGGGTCATCGGGAGGTCGTCGGTGAGCTTCGGCGGGCTGGTCAACGCGCGGTCGCGCGCGACAGCGCAGCCGCGAAGCCCAGCACCCGGTTGACGGCGTCGGCGCCCTCAGCCGCCTCGCTGACGCGCAGGGCGATGTCGTCGGCCGAAGCGGTGCCGGTGTAGCCGTGGTCGGCGTCGCAGTCGGGATCGGCGCAGGCGGCCGGCTCCAGGTCGATGCGGCTGACGGCTCCCCAGCCGATGGTCACGGTGACCTCCTGCGGCAGCCCGCCCCCACCGCGGCCCATCGGGTCGGTGACGACGCGGTTGACCACGACAGACCGGACCGACGACAGCGGCACAGCCTCGGTCGAGGTCGTGACGAAGGGCGCGGGGGTGATCGCGTCGGCCGGGTGGTCGTCCGCGTGGCCGAGCACCAGCCGGCCGGGTGTCAGGACGAGCACGGTGATGTGCCGCCGGACCTCGTCGGAGTCGAAGGTCGTCTCCTGGTGCACGACGAACGCCTCGATCTGCTCGCCCGCGACGGCTGCGTCGAGGGCGTCGGCCACCAGGTCCGGGTAGTAGCCCGCGTGATCGATGGCGGCCCGCAGGCCGGCCAGCGAGGTGTCGGTCATCTGCTCATCCTTGCACCTGCGGGCCTAGCCCGGCAGCGCCCGTGCACCGCGGTCGGACCGGGCCGGCGAGCGCGCCAGCCGCCCGGTCGCCGCGAGCACCGCCGCGCCGGTGGTCGCGACGACCACCGGGTTGAGCTCGATCGAGGCCACCTCGGGGATGTCGTCGGCCAGTCGCGCCAGCCGGGCGAGCAGGTCCTCGAGAGCAGCGAGATCGGCAGGCGGGGTCCCCGGCGCGCCCAGGAGCAGCGGGAACGCCCGCACCGAGCGGACCATGCCGGCCAGGTCGGTGTCGGTGAGCGGCGGGACGCCGTACGACCGGTCGCCGAGCAGGTCGGTGGCCATCCCCCCGAGCCCGAACGACACCACCGGCCCGAACAGCGGGTCCTCCACCGTGGCCAGCCGGCAGGCGACCCCGGTGGGCGCCATGGCCTGGACCGCGAACGGGCCGACGTCGCCGAGCCGTTCGCGCTGGGTGGTGAACGCCGCCCGCACGGCCTCTTCGTCGTCGATGTCCAGCCGCACGCCGCCGAGCTCGCGCCGGTGCCGCAGGTGTCCGGCGGTCGCCTTGAGCGCAACCGGATAACCCAGGAGGCCCGCCGCGGCGACCGCCTCGTCCGCCGTCGTGACCTGCACCTCGTCCCACAGCGTGACGCCGTAACAGCCGAGCAGGCGCGCGAGCTCGTGGTGAGTGAGCTCCCGCTCGGCGTGCGCGTCCTCGTCCGGGTCGCCGAGCAGCTCCTCGACCAGCGCCCGGGCCTTCCGCACCTCGAGACCGGCGGGCACGACGGTGTGACCCGCCGGCGTCGAGCGCCACTGTGCGTACGTCGTCGCGGCCGCCAGGGCGCGCACCGCGTCCTCGGGCGTGGGGTAGGACGGGACGGAGCCGCGGCCGTCGACGACTCGCAGCTCGTCCGGCACCCCCGGCATGCCGAGGAAGCTCGACACGACGGTCTTGACCGGGCGGCCCTCGGCACCGCCGGCCGTGCGGGCGAGGACCTCGGCGACCTCCGCGTCCCGGGTACGCAGCGGCGGGATGAACAAGGCGACCACCGAGTCGACGTCCTGGTCGGCGAAGACCTCCTCGAGAGCGGAGGCGAAGTCCTGCGGGTCCGCATCGGCGGGCAGCGTCCGGGTGACCACCGGCTCGAGGCCGGACTCCTCGCAGGCGTCGCTCGCCAGGACGGCCAGGGCCTCGGAGTTGCCGACGATGCCGACCCTCGGGCCGGCCGGCAGGGGCTGGTTGGCGACGAGCTGGGCGACGTCGAACATCTGGTGGATCGACTCCACCCGGATGACCCCGGCGCGGCGGAACAGCCCGTCGACGGCGGCCGCTGGTGCGTGGCTGGGCCGCACCAGGTGGCCGTGCGGAACGTCCCCGCGATAGCGACCCGACTTCACGACGACGACCGGCTTCCTCCGGGACAGCCGGCGGGCGATGCGGCTGAACTTGCGCGGGTTGCCCAGCGTCTCGAGGTAGAGCATGACGACCTCTGTCGCCTCGTCCTCCTCCCAGTACTGCATGAGGTCGTTGCCGCTGACGTCGACCCGGTTGCCCGCGTTGACGAATGTCGACAGACCGAGGTTGCGACGTACGGCGTAGTCGAGGAGCGCCACCCCGAGAGCACCGGACTGGGAGAAGAAGCCGATCCGGCCGCGCGGCGGGACGAGCGGCGACAGCGAGGCGTTGAGGGAGAACGCCGGGTCGGTGTTGATGAGGCCGAAGGAGCTCGGGCCCAGGACCCGCATCCCACACCCCCTGGCGAGGGCGACGAGGCGGCGCTGCCTCTCGGCGCCCTCATCCCCCGTCTCGGCGAAGCCCGAGGACACGACGACCAGGCTGTGCACCGACTTGTCGGCGCAGTCACGCACGACCTGCTCGACGTGCTCGGCCGGGACCGCCACGACGGCCAGGTCGACGTCGCCGTGGATCGACGCCAGGTCAGGGTGCGCGCGCACCCCGGCGACGCTGTCGGCGCTCGGGTTGATTGCATGGACGTCACCGGTGAACCCGTCGTCGACGATGTGCCGGAGCACGGTGTGGCCCACCGAGTGCGCCGACCGGCTCGCACCGACGACCGCCACCGACCGCGGCTCGAGGAGGCGCCGCACGGATGCCGCCTCGGCACGGTGCTCGCGGGAGTACGTGACGGCCAGGGAGTTCTCGGTCGGCTCGAGCTCGAACGACAGCCGCACGACGCCGTCCTCGAACTCGTGGTCGACGACGTACCCGGCCTCCTCGAAGACGTGCAGCATCTTGCGATTGGCCGGGAGCACGTCGGCGACGAAGGTCGAGATGCCGCGCTCGCGGGCGGCCGCCGCGATGTGCTCGAGGAAGATGGAGCCGATGCCGCGGCCCTGGTGGGCGTCCTCGATGTTGAAGGCGACCTCGGCGGTGTCCTCGTCGATGCGCTCGTACCGGACGACGCCGATCATCTCGTCGCCGACCGTGGCGATCAGCGCGGCCCGGTCGTGGTGGTCGACGACGGTGAAGTGCACGACGTCCTTGTCCGACAGCTCGCGCAGCAGCGAGAAGAAGCGGAAGTAGATCGTCTCGTCGGACAGCCGCGAGTAGAAGCGACGCAGGCGGTCGGCGTCGTCGGCGCGGATCGGGCGCAGGTGCGCTGTCCCGCCGTCACGGAGGACGACGTCGGCCTCCCAGTGCGCGGGATAGTCGGATGCGCCGTCAGCCACTCCGCGAGGCTACCGAGGGCGGCTCGGTCCTGGGCGGGACCGCGGCGGCGGACGGCGGGTTCAATCCCCGTCATTCGGTCCCGCGCCTTCGTCCTCGGGCTTCCCGTGCGGCACGGGAACCCCTTTGTCCACAACGGCTTTCGGGTGTGGATGATGCGCTCGTCATGTCCCGGGTTGCCGGGAGGTTCGTCTCATGGAGGACTCGACCAGCGCCGTGACCCTCGGGGTCGCGATGAAGCAGGTCGAGTCGGACAGTCGGGCGCTGTCGGCGGCGCTGGCGGAGGGCGCGGTCCGGGACCTGTCCCACGAGGAGCTGGGGGAGCTGGCCGCGACCGGGCGGGCGGTGCAGGCCCGGATCGACGCGGTGATCCTGGCGGCGGTCGGTGAGGTCGACGCGCGGGGGTCGTTCGCGACCGACGGGGCGCTCACCGCGGGGGCGTGGCTGCGGTCGACGGTGACGGTGACCCCGGCGGAGGCGGCCGGGGCGGTGCGCACCGCCCGGGCGCTGCGCGGCGGGCTGCTGCCGGGCACTGTCGCGGCGCTGGCCGCGGGGGAGATCACCGCCCGGCACGCCCAGGTCATCGCCGACGGCATCCACACCACCAGCTCCGGCGGGCACCGCGGCCCGGCCCCCGCGCAGGCGGTCGCCCTGATCGA
>DATHAP010000073.1 GCA_035489715.1 Actinomycetes bacterium | reverse complement strand
GACCTCCTGCCACGAGTCGCCGCCGTCCTTGCTGCGCATGACGTCCCAGTGCTTCTGCATGTAGAGGACGTCGGGGTTCGACGGGTGCATGTCGATGCGGTGGACGCAGTGGCCGACCTCGGAGTCCTGGTCGGGGATCTCGCCGGAGCGCAGGCCCTTGTTGATCGGCTGCCAGGTCTGGCCGCCGTCGCGGGTCCGGAAGGCGCCGGCCGCGGAGATGGCGACGTAGAGCGTCTCCGGGTCGCTGGGGTGCTGGATGATGGTGTGCAGGCACATGCCGCCGGCGCCGGGCTGCCACTGCGGGCCGGTGTCGTGCTCGCGCAGGCCCGACAGCTCGGCCCAGGTGGTGCCGCCGTCGGTCGACTTGAACAGCGCCGCGTCCTCGACGCCGGCGTAGACCGTCTCGGGGTCGTGCAGCGACGGCTCCAGGTGCCAGACCCGGGTGAACGCCCAGTCGCGCAGCGAGCCGTCATACCACTGGTGCTGGCCGGGGACGCCGTCGTAGCTGAAGTCGTTGCCCACCGTGTCCCAGGTCGCACCGCCGTCGTCGGAGCGGTGGATCACCTGCCCGAACCAGCCGCTGGACTGCGAGGCGTAGATGCGGTCGGGGTTCAGCGGCGACCCCTTGAGGTGGTAGATCTCCATGCCGGGGAAGTGCGGCCCGTCGACCTTCCAGTCGGTGCGGGCCTCGTCCGAGGTGAGGACGAAGGCGCCCTTGCGGGTCCCGACGAGGACACGTGTGCCTGCCATGCGATGGTCCCTCCGTACGGCTGTCGCGGCCGGTGCTCGGATCGGCCCGACGCTACTCGTCCGGCCCGACACAAGGGACCCCGGCGGTGACCGGAACTCATCGGTCCCCGTCGGCGATACTCGGCGGACGATGGACGTCACCGTGCTGGGCAGCGCCAACCTGGACGAGGTCGTGCGGGTCGCCCGGCTGCCGGGGCCGGGCGAGACGGTCCTCGCCCTCGGCCGCGACCGGCTGCCGGGTGGCAAGGGACTCAACCAGGCGGTCGCCGCTGCCCGGGCCGGCGCGCGAACAGCGTTCGTCTCGGCGGTCGGCCAGGACGCGGCCGCCGACCTGCTCCTCGGCACCCTGGTCGAGGCCGGTGTCGACACGGCTTCCGTCCGGCGCAGCAGCCTGGCCACCGGGACGGCGCTGGTGACGGTGCAGGAGTCGGGCGAGAACAGCATCATCGTCGACGCGGGGGCCAACGGCGACGTACGACTCGACGGACCCGGCCGCGACGCCGTCACCCGTGCCCGGGTGCTCCTCGCCCAGCTCGAGGTGCCGCTGCCGGTGGTGGTCGAGGGGGCCGCGGCCGCCCGCGGGGCGGGCGTCACCGTCGTCCTCAACGCGGCACCGTCGCAGCCCCTGCCGGCCGAGCTGCTCGCTGCGGTCGACGTGCTGCTGGTCAACGAGCACGAGCTGAGCGACGTCACCGGGCGGGCGTCGGTCGACGCGGCCCTGACGGCGCTCGCCGGCCGGGTGCGCGCGGTGGTCGTCACCCTCGGCGCCGACGGCGCGCGCTGGCGGTCGGCCGACGGCGACGGGTCCGCCCCCGGCCTGCCCGCACGGGTGGTGGACACCACCGGCGCGGGAGACGCGCTCGCCGGGACGCTGGCCGCGGCGCTGGCCACCGGCGCCCGGCTCGACGACGCCGTGCGCCTGGGCACCGCGGCGGGCGCGATCAGCGTCGAGCGGGCGGGGGCCGCGGTCTCGATGCCCACCCGCGCCGAGGTCGACGCGCGGCTCGCCCGCTGACCGCCGCTATAGCGTGCTCGGCATGACGCGTGTCGCAGTGGCCGGGGCCACCGGCTGGACCGGCCGGGCGATCGCCGAGGCGGTGCACGCCGCGCCGGACCTGGAGCTGACCGGCGCCGTCGCGCGGCGGGCCGCCGGACAGGACCTCGGGCTCGCCTGGGGCGGCGACCCGGTGGGGGTGACGGTGAGCGAGGACGTCGCGGAGGCGCTGGACGGGGTCGACGTGCTCGTCGACTTCACCACGCACGAGGCCGCGCTGAGACACGCCCTCGCCGCGGTCGCGGCGGGTGTGCACGTGGTGGTCGGCACGTCCGGGCTCACGGCGGAGGACTTCGCGGTGATCGACCAGGCGGCCCGCGACGCCGGTGTCGGCGCCGTCGCCGCCGGCAACTTCTCCCTCACCGCCGCGATGGCGCAGGCAGCCGCGCTGCTGGTGGCGCCGCACCTGCCGCGCCGGGAGATCGTCGACTACGCCTCCGCCGGCAAGGCCGACGCCCCGAGCGGCACCGCGCGCGAGCTGGCCGAGCGCCTCGGCGAGGTGGCCCCCGCGCAACCGCCCGTCGTCGCGGTCGCCGACGTCTCGGGGCTGCCGCAGGCCCGAGGCGCGACGGTCGCCGGCACCCAGGTGCACTCGGTAAGGCTGCCCGGCTTCGTCGTGTCGACCGAGGTCGTCTTCGCGCTGCCCGACGAGCGGCTGGTGATCCGGCACGACGCCGGTCCCACCCCGCAGCCGTACGTCGCGGGGACCCTGCTCGCGATCAGGGCTGCGCCCGGGCGGACCGGCCTGGTCCGCGGGCTCGACACCCTGCTGCTCGGGCGCGACGCCTAGCGTCCCGTGCGCGGGTCACGCCGGCCACACGTCGCGGACGCGGGACCCGACGAACGACGCGGCCGGCGGCCGCCACTGGGCCAGGTCGTGCGCGAAGAGCGCGACGTCGATGTCGAGCTCCATCAGGTCGTCGACCCAGCCCGGCGCGGTGGAGTCGTCGATGCCGGCACCGAGCTGCCGCGCCAGCACCGCGGAGGCCAGCTCGCTCGCCGAGTCGAAGGCCTGGCCGGCGAGCAGCACGGTGCCCTCAGGCGTGCCGTCGACGAGCAAGCTCTGGTGGCCGGGCGAGTGCCCTCTGGTGGGTACGACGAGCAGCTGCTCGGCCACGGCGTACCGCCCGGAGACCCGCACGAACGTCGCCCCGGGGAAGTCGACCACCGCCTCGCGCACCGTGTAGCCCTCGTCGTCGGCGGCCGCGAGCTCGGCCTCCTGCACCACGATCGGCGTGCCCGGGAAGAGATGGTTGCCGCCGGCGTGGTCGGCGTGCAGGTGACAGTTGACAACGACGTCGACCTCGCCGAGGGACACGCCGTGCGCGGCGAGCTGCTCGTCGAGCGGGAACCATCGCGGCCGGTAGCGGGCGACCGCCTCCTCGTCGCCGACGATGCCTGTGTCGAAGAGCAGCGTGGTGCCGGGTGCACGCACCAGGTAGGCGCAGACGACGTACGGCGCGCGGACGACGACGCCCGGGTACTTCGCGATCTCGCGGCCGGGCACGGAGAACAGCCCGAGCGGCAGCGGGATGATCTCCACCAACGGCACCGACGCCACGGTGCGAGCATGGCACCGTCGGCAGGACGTCGGGAGGACGTCGGCAGGGTCTCGTGGTGGCGAGGAGGTGACGAGGTGCGCAGCAGCAGCGACCGGGCGCTGGCGTGCTCGGGCACCGTTGGCTGCCCGGCGAACCGCTGCTCGGCCGGCCGTCACCGCCGCGGCTGGCCGCGACGGTGGTCCTGGTGCTGCCCTGGCTCCACGACGTCGACGTGGCAGGGCTCGCGGAGCTCGGCCTGCCGGATGAGGACGACGACCCGGGGCGCCGAGCACCTGCTGGTGGCCGACGGCCGGCTGAGCGGGGTGCTCAACTGGAGCGACGCCGGCTTCGCGGCCCGCGCTGTCCGTCGCCAGGCTCGTCCGCGGCCGGTGACCGATCAGGTCGCCGGCCGGGGACGGCACCTCAGCCGACCAGCCAGCGGTCGACGACGACGGTCGTGCCGGTCGAGGCGCGCCGCTTGGTGCCGGTGACCTTGACCGTGACGGTGTGCACCTTGTCGGTCAGCCCGGTGAGGCTCTTCCTGACGTTCCACCCGGCCTTCTTGGCGTAGCCGTCGACCGTCAGCTTGAGCACCCCGTCGACGTACACCTTGGCCTTGCCCATAGCGGGGCCGCGCGCGGTCAGCCAGCTGACCGAGGTGCCCCGGAAGGTGAACGCCGCCGTGGAGCCGGGCACCGCCGAGACGGCGTAGTACCGGCCGGAGGCGGAGGCGCTGGCCACCCGCGACCAGGTCGCGGTCGTGCGCGGGCTGGCGGTGAGCTTCTTGCCCACCTTGACCGCGTCGAAGGCCACCCCGGTGCCGGTGCCCTTGGTCGCTCCCTTGCGACCGGCGACGACGACCTTGAGCGTGTGGGTGCCGGCCTTGAGCCCCTTGACCGTGCGCGGCACGTGCCACCGGGTCGCAGCGCTCCAGTTGTTCACCTTGGCCTTGGCGACACCGTCGACGTAGACGGTGGCGCGGCCCTGGCTGGGACCGGTCATCGTGTACCAGGTCACCGAGGTGCCCCGGAAGGTCGCCGACAGTGCGGCGCCCTTGGCGGCGGCCGACTGGTAGGACCGGCCGTAGGCCTTCGCGGCCTTCACCACGCCCCAGCGGTAGCCGGCGGCGAGGCTGTTCTCCTGCTCGGCCGTCGAGGCGCGGAACGTGGTCGAGGCGGAGGCGGGGCGGCCCGCCGCGTCGGTGCCGGACACCGTCAGCGCGTAGGTCTGCCCGGGCACGAGATGGACGGTGGGCTGCACGGCGGCACCGCGGACGGCGCCCGACACGCAGCTCACGGCCGTGCCGGCGGCGTCGGTGCAGCGGACCCCGACCGGGACGGTCGAGCCGCCGGTGGTCAGCGTGCCGGTGACCGCGGTCACCGCACCGGAGAACGTCGCCGTGCTGCGGCCGTTCAGCGCACGAGGGGCCGTCAGGGACACCGTCGTCGGCGCGACGACCGGCGTGGGGGTCGGAGTGGGCGGGGTGACGACCGGCGGCACCGGGGCCGTCACCGTCCAGGCGTACGTCGCCGCCGCCCCGGTGTTGCCCGCGGGGTCCCTCTGGGTCACCGCGAGGGTGTGGTCGCCCTGGGTGAGACCGGAGCGGAGGAAGGGGCTGGCGCACGGGCCGCTGGCAGCGCCGTCGAGCGAGCACATCGCCTGGGCGCCGGACTCGACGTCGAACTCGAAGCGGGCCGACGTGTCGGTGCTGGAGCTGACCGGTTTCACGGAGAAGTCGGGTGCCGCCGGCGCTGTCAGGTCGACATCCCAGGTCCAGTTCACCGGGGAGCTGGCGTAGCCGACGGCGTCGACGCTGACGACGGACAGACCGTGGGAGCCTTCGACGAGCCCCGGCGCATCCGGAAGCGGGACCGTGTCGACCGTGCAGGTCACCCAGCCGCCGCCGTCCAGCTGGCACTTGAAGCCGGTGGCCGTCGGGTCGGTGGAGACGAAGGCGAAGTCGGGCAGCCGCACGTTGCTGAAGGCGTCAGGCCCGCTGACGAACTGGGCCGGTGCCGGCGCGGTGACGTCCACGTCCCACTCGTGCGAGGTCGGCGCGCTGGCGTTGCCAGCCTCGTCCACGGCTCGCAGGTGCAGCACGTGGGTGCCCTCAGCCAGGCCGGACCAGTGCAGGGGCGTGGGGCACGGCGACCAGGTCGCCGTGTCGAGCCGGCACTGCAACGCGTCCGACGGGTCGGCCACGTCGAGCACCACCTCCGCGGTCGTCTGGTTGGTCGGGTCCGCCGGACCGGTCAGCACCACCGGTGCCGCCGGCGCCGTCGTGTCGACGGTCCAGGCGTAGGTCGCCGTCGGTCCGGTGTTGCCTGCGGCGTCGGTCTGGGTCACCGCGAGGGTGTGGTCGCCCTGGGCGAGACCGGAGAGGAGGCAGGGGCTGGCGCACTGGCCGCTGGCAGCGCCGTCGACCGAGCACATCAGCTGGGCGCCGAGCTCGGCGTCGAACTCGAAGCGTGCGGACGTGTCCGAGGTCGAGGCCGCCGGCTTGGTGACGAACTCCGCGGCGTCCGGAGCGGTCAGGTCTACCTGCCAGCTCCAGCTGACCGGGGAGCTCGGGTTGCTCGACGCGTCGACGCTGACGACGGAGAGGACGTGGGCACCTTCGTCGAGCCCCGGTGCAGCCGGGAGCGGCACCGTGTCGATGTCGCAGGTCACCCAGCTGCCGCCGTCCAGCTTGCACTTGAAGCCGGTGGCCGTCGGGTCGGTGGAGACGAAGTCGAAGTCGGGCAGCCGCAGGTTGCTGAAGGCGGCCGGCCCGCTGAGGAACTGGGCCGGTGCCGGCGCGGTGAGGTCCACGACCCAGGTCAGTGTGGTGGCGGCACCGGCGTTGCCGGCCTCGTCCACGGCCCGCAGGTTCAGCACATGGCTGCCGGCGGTCAGGCCCGCCCAGTGCAGGGGTGTCGGGCACGGCGACCACGTCGTCGTGTCGAGCCGGCACTGGAACGAGTCCGACGGGTCGGCGACCTCGAGCACCAGGTCGGCCGTCGTCTGGTTGGTGGGGTTCGCCGGACCGGTCAGGACGGTGGGCGCGCCCGGCGCCGTCGTGTCGACGGTCCATACGGCGGATCCGGGCTGGGCAGCATTGCCGACGCCGTCGAATGCGGAAACCGTCAACGAGTGCTGGCCGTCGCTGAGGCCGGCGAGGTGCCACGGGCTGGTGCATGCGTCGGACGGGCCGCCGTCCAGCGAGCAGGCGAACGACGTCGCGCCGGCCGCCGAGAACGTGATGTCGGCCTGGGCCGAGGTGGCCGGGCTGGTGGGCGCGGTGACCTGCACGTTCGCAGGAGCCGTGAGGTCGACCGTCCAGGTCGTGGAGTCGGTGCCGCCGAGGACGCCCTGGAAGTCGCGGGACTGAACGACGACCGTGTGGTCACCCTCAGCCAGCGTCCCGGTCGCCCAGGGGCTGCTGCAGACGACCGGCGCACCGCCGTCAAGGGCGCAGGTGTGCGCCAAGGCCGTAGGGTCGTTGTTGCTGAAGTAGACCAGCGCAGAGGTGCTGCTGGTCGGACTCTGGACGTCGACCACGGTCGGCGCACCGGGTGGCGTGATGTCCACCGTCCAGGTCCTGGTCGCCGAGCCGGGACGGTAGCTCCCGTTGAGCCGCCCCTTGACCACGAA
>DATHAP010000072.1 GCA_035489715.1 Actinomycetes bacterium | reverse complement strand
CGAGCGCCGTCGCGGCGAGGTCATCCGCTACGTCACCGACAAGTACGGCGACGACCGGGTGGCCCAGATCGTCACCTACGGCACCATCAAGGCCAAGCAGGCGATGAAGGACTCGGCCCGGGTCCTCGGCTACCCCTACGCCCTCGGCGACCAGCTCACCAAGCTGATGCCGCCGGCCATCATGGGCAAGGACATCCCGCTCGGCGGCATCTTCGACCCGCGGCACAAGCGCTACTCCGAGGCCGGCGAGTTCCGCGCCCGCTACGAGTCGGACCCCGACGCCAAGCGGGTCGTCGACACCGCCCGCGGGCTGGAGAACCTCAAGCGCCAGTGGGGCGTCCACGCGGCCGGCGTCATCATGTCCAGCGAGCCGCTGCTCGACGTCATCCCGATCATGCGGCGTGAGCAGGACGGCCAGGTCATCACCCAGTTCGACTACCCGAGCTGCGAGGCGCTCGGCCTGGTGAAGATGGACTTCCTCGGCCTGCGCAACCTGACCATCCTCGACGACGCCCTGCGCAACATCGAGGCCAACCGCGGCCGGACGATCGACCTCGACGCGCTGAGCAAGGACCTCACCGACCAGGCGACCTACGACCTGCTGGCCCGCGGCGACACCCTCGGGGTGTTCCAGTTCGACGGCGGGCCGATGCGCTCCCTGCTGCGGCTGATGAAGCCGGACAACTTCGAGGACATCTCCGCGGTCGGCGCGCTCTACCGCCCTGGCCCGATGGGCGCCGGCTCGCACACCAAGTACGCGCTGCGCAAGAACGGCGCGGAGCCGATCACGCCGATCCACCCCGAGCTGGCCGAGCCGCTCGAGGAGGTGCTCGGTGCGACGTACGGCCTGATCGTCTACCAGGAGCAGGTCATCCTGATCGCGCAGAAGCTCGCCGGCTACTCGCTCGGCAAGGCAGACCTGTTGCGCAAGGCCATGGGCAAGAAGAAGCGCGAGGTGCTCGACGCCGAGTTCGTCGGCTTCTCCGAGGGCATGCGGGCCAACGGCTACTCCATGGCCGCCATCAAGACGCTGTGGGACATCCTCGTCCCGTTCTCCGACTACGCGTTCAACAAGGCGCACTCCGCCGCCTACGGCCTGGTCTCCTACTGGACCGCCTACCTCAAGGCCAACTTCCCGTCCGAGTACATGGCGGCGCTGCTCACCAGCGTCCGCGACGACAAGGACAAGTCTGCGCTCTACCTCAACGAGTGCCGTCGCATGGGCATCAAGGTGCTGCCGCCCGACGTCAACGAGTCGGACTCCGACTACACGCCGCGCGGCACCGACATCCGCTTCGGCCTGGCCGCCATCCGCAACGTCGGCGAGAACGTGGTGGCCAGCATCGCCGCCACCCGCCTGAGCAAGGGTCGCTTCACCGACTTCTACGACTTCCTGCGGAAGATAGACCCGGTCGCCTGCAACAAGAAGACCGTGGAGTCCCTGATCAAGGCCGGCTCCTTCGACTCGCTCGGCGACCCGCGCCGCGGGCTGCTCAACGTGCACGCCGAGGCGATCGACTCGTTCATGCTCACCAAGCGCAACGAGGCGCACGGCCAGTTCGACCTGTTCAGCGGAGCTGACGGTGGGCTGAGTGGGGGTGACGACGACGGCGGCGAGTCCGAGATCACCGTGACGCCGCCGGTGCCGCTGGGCGAGTGGGACAAGAGCGTCCTGCTGCAGTACGAGCGCGAGATGCTCGGCCTCTACGTCTCCGACCACCCGCTCTTCGGCGTCGAGCACCTGCTCTCGGCCGCGGCCGACTGCTCCATCGCGTCGCTGACCGGGTCCGAGGAGCGGGCCGACGGTTCGCAGGTCACCATCGGCGGCCTGGTCAGCGGACTGCAGCGCAAGGTGACCAAGAAGGGCGACGTGTGGGCGATCGCCACCGTCGAGGACCTCGAGGGCGCGATCGACGTCATGTTCTTCCCGCAGACCTACAACCTCTACGCGACCACCCTCGCCGAGGACACCGTGGTCGTGGTGCGCGGGCGGCTGGACCGGCGCGAGGACGTGCCCAAGCTGATCGCGATGGAGATGACGCTGCCCGACCTCTCCGAGGGGCCGCGCGGACCGGTCGTCATCTCGCTGCCCGTGGTGCGCTGCACGCCGCCGGTGGTGGAGCGGCTCAAGGACGTCCTCGCCACCCACCCGGGCGCGACCGAGGTGCACCTGCGGCTGCAGGCGGCCTCGCGCACGACGGTGCTGCGGATCGACGACGGGCTGCGGGTCAACCCGTCGCCGGCGCTGATGGGCGACCTCAAGGCGCTGCTCGGCCCGGCCTGCCTGGGCTGAGGCACCGGCTCCGCCACGACCACGATCGCCGTGGATCTCAAGCGCGACCCGGGTGCGCGCCGATACCGTTCCGACAGGTCAGCACGCCGGCGCACCGACGCCGGCACCGACGGCCGGGGGGCCACCCGAGATGAGCAGCACCGACGAGCGTCACGGCCCGCCGTTCGGGGCGTACGGCGCTGCTGACGTCCTGGCGACCAGCGCCGAGGACGGGGAGCCGCGCCGACGCGCACCGTGGGCACTGGTCGCCGCGGGTGGCGCGCTGGTCCTCGGTCTGGTGGCCGGCGTCGGCTGGGCGGTGGGCTCGCTGTCCGGCGGCGGCGCCCAGCCCGAGGACGCGCTGCCCGCCGGCGCGATCGCCTTCGTCAAGGTCGACCTCGACCCGTCGGCCGGCCAGAAGATCGACGGCTTCCGGTTCCTGCGGCAGTTCCCCTCGCTGCGCGACCACATCCCGCTCGACGGCGATGTGCGCCAGGTGCTGTTCGAGGCGGTCGCCGAGGACGCCGGCTGGGGCGACGTCGACTACTCCTCCGACGTGGAGCCGTGGCTGGGCGACCGGCTGGCCGTCGCCGGCTACCCGGCCGGTGCCGACCGCACGACCGCGCCGGCCCTCGTCGCGCTGCAGGTCACCGACGCCGACGCGGCCGAGAGCGGGCTGCTCCGCCTGGTCGACGCCTCCGCCGGGGGCGTCGGCGGGACCCGCGACATCGGCTTCGTGGTGGCGGGCGACTACGCCCTGATCGCGGAGTCGCAGGAGCTCGCCCGGCGCTACGCCGACAAGGCAGAGCAGGGCAGCCTCGCCGCCGACCCGCGCTTCGCCGAGGACCTCGGCTCGGTCGAGGACGGGGTCGCAGCGGTCTGGGTCGACAACGCGGCGGTCGCCGAGGAGGCCGGCGTGCTGGACCCGATGGGCTTCGGGCTCGGCGGGCTGGCGACCGGGCGCGACGGGCTCGGTACGTCGGCCGGCCGCACCACGATGGTCGCCCGCTTCGCCGGGCCGGACGTCTTCGAGGTCGTCGGGTCGGTCGGCGGGGCCGAGGCCGCGTCGTGGGCGACCCACCCGCTGACCGGGCTCGACGTGCTGCCGGCGAGCACGGTGGCCGCGGTCGGCATCGCCGACGGCGACGAGCTCGCGCCGCTGCTCGTCGAGTCGGCGCGCCGCTCGGCCGAGGACACCGCCGCGCTGGACGACGGCATCGCGGCGCTCGAGGAGGAGAGCGGGATCGCGCTGCCCGAGGACCTCGCCGTCCTGCTGGGCGACAACCTCGTCGGTGCCATCGACGCCGGCGAGAGCGGCGCGATCGGCAGCGTCGAGGGGGGCGTCAAGGTCCGCACCGACGCCAGCCGCGCGCAGCGGCTGCTCGGGCCGCTGCTGTCGGGCGATCTGGGGGGGCCCGCCGACGTCGTGCTGCGCACCGACGGCGACTCCTACGTGCTGGCGACCAGCGGCCGGCAGGCCGCCCGCCTGGTCGCGCCGGGCGACCTCGGCGACCAGCCCGGCTTCGCCGCCGCCCTGCCCGACCTGGCCGACGCGGACGCCGCGGCCTGGGTCGACCCCTCCGCGTTGGTGCAGACGCTGTTCAGCGGCTGGAGCGCGTCGACCGACGAGCCCGGCGACGGCGACGACGACCTCGAGCAGGTCACCGGCGTCGGCGCGACACTGACCAGCGGGGACGACGGCACCGCCGTCTTCCGGTTCCGTATCGTGACCGAGTGACCTCCCCGGGCGACCCGCCGTTGCGCACCGAGCTGCGGGCCGGCCTGCTGGTGGGGCTCGGCTGCGCGGTCGCCGGCGTGGTCGTCGGGGTGGTGTGGCGGGTCGTCGTGCCGCTCGCCGAGCTGGAGAAGACCGCCACCGGCGTCCTGCAGGTCGGCGGGGCCGAGACCGAGGTCGCCGCCGACGGCTGGTTCGCGGTGTGCGCGGCGCTCGCCGGGGTGCTGGCGGCGGTGGCCGCCGCTCTGCTGCTGCGCTCGGGGCGCCTCGGCGCCCTGGTCGGTCTGGTCGCCGGCGGTCTGGTCGGCGCCCTGGTCGCCTGGCGGGTCGGCCTGCTGCTCAGCCCGCCGGAGATCGCCGCCGCGGCCAAGGGGGCGCGGGTCGGCGACACCTTCGAGGGGCCGCTGCGGATGTCCGCGTACGGCGTCCTGCTCGCCTGGCCGACCGCGGCCGTCATCACGTTCTTCGCCGTCGTCGCCGGCCTGGACGTCGAGTCGCACGGCACCGACCGCACCGAACGCCTGCCCGAGCGGGCCGACCACGCCGGGCTGACCGCGACGAACCCGGTCACGGGCGCGACCGCCACGGACCCGGTCGCGGCCGAGCGCTCGCGGCTCAGCCCGGGCGCGCCACCGGAGCCACCCGCGCCCCGGTGACCGCGACCAGGTCGGCGGGCGCGAGCGACATCTGGAGCCCGCGCCGGCCGGCCGAGACGTGGACCCGTTCCAGCCCGGACGCCGTGGCGTCCACCACCACGTCGAGCCGGCGGCGGTGGCCCACCGGACTGATGCCGCCCACGACGAAGCCGGTCGCCCGCTCCGCGTCGGCCGCCTCGGCCATCTCGGCCCGCTTGCCGCCAACGGCGGCGGCCAGCGCCTTGAGGTCGAGGGAGCCGCTCACCGGGACCACTGCCACCACCAGCCGGTCGTCCACGCGGGCGACGAGGGTCTTGAACACCTGCGCCGGGTCGAGCCCCAGCGCGGTCACCGCCTCCAGCCCGTAGGAGTGGTGACCGCTCGCTGCCCCGGGCTCGTACGGGTGCAGCTCGAACGCCACGCCGGCCCGGGTCAACGCGACGGTTGCGGGCGTGCCGCCCGTCCTGTCCATGCGGGCCATCGGGGCGCCTAGTTGGGGCTCGCGGCGACCCGGGTCAGCTCGACACCGGGCAGGGACGGCAAGTGCCCGAGCAGGGCGGTCTCGCGGCGCAGCAGCCGCGCCTGCGCGCGCAGCCGGGCCGTGGTGTCCGGCGCCTCGAGCAGCCGCTGCCGGTCGCGCAGGTCGAGCACCATCGTCGCCGCGACCAGGTAGGAGAGCAGGTGCGGGTCGTCGGGCAGGGGGTCCGTGTCGTCCGCGTCGGGGTCCTGCCCCAGCGCCCGCCGGTAGTCGTCGAAGTGCCGGCGTACGGCCGCAGCGACCCCGAGCGGGTCGGAGCCGGCCGGCTCGGGCAGGGTCTCGACCCGTCCGCGCAGGTAGGCGAGGGAGCCGTCGAGGGGCTCGTCGCCGGCGAACCGGAACCGGGTGGTCCCGACGCAGACGATGTCGAAGCGGCCGTCGGCGTAGGGGTCGACCCTCCGCAGCCGTGCGATGCAGCCGACCGGGTGCAAGGCCCGCAGGCCCTCGGCACCGACCTCGCGACCCTCGCGGATGGCCACGACACCGAGCTCACGCTGCTCGTGGTCGGCCTCGAGCAGGTCGCGGACCATCCGGCGGTAGCGCTCCTCGAACACGTGCAGCGGCAGCAGCACCCCGGGGAAGAGCACGGTGCCCAGCGGGAACAGGGCGAGCAGTCGGCCGCCGCCCGTCTCGCCCCTGCTGTGGCCGCTCACGCCTCCGGAGCCTACGGCGACCGCGGCCCGCACGTCCCATGGCCCGGACGTCGTCCCGGCCCGGCCGGCGCGGCTTCGTACACTCCGTCGCGTGGTGACGTCGGTGAGCACGCCGTGATCGGGCGGGTCGACCTGCGCGGGCAGCGACCCGACGCGGCCGGGCTGCGCGCGGTGCTGCCCCGCGCCGCCCTCGACGTCGAGGTCGCCCTGGAGGTCGTGCGGCCGCTGTGCGACGACGTCCGGGGCCGGGGCGCCGACGCGGTGCACGAGCTGACCGCTCGCTTCGACGGCGTCGCCCTCGAGACCACCCGGGTGCCGCAGCAGGCGCTGGCCGACGCCCTGGCCGCCATGGACCCGGCTCTGCGGGCTGCGCTGGAGGAGGCCACCCGCCGGGCCCGCCTGGTGCACGAGGCGCAGCGCCGTCCCGACACGGTCGTGCCGGTCGCGCCAGGGGGGACGGTCACCGAGCGGTGGGTCCCGGTGCGCCGGGTCGGGCTCTACGTCCCGGGCGGCCTGCTGGCCTATCCGTCCAGCGTCGTCATGAACGTGGTCCCGGCCCAGGTCGCGGGCGTCGGGTCGCTGGCGGTCGCCAGCCCGCCACAGCGTGACAACGGCGGGCTGCCGCACCCCTCGGTGCTCGCCGCCTGCGCGCTGCTAGGCGTCGACGAGGTGCACGCCGTGGGGGGAGCGCAGGCCGTGGCGATGTTCGCCTACGGCACCGCCGACTGCCTGCCTGTCGACCTGGTGACCGGCCCGGGCAACATCTACGTCGCCTCCGCCAAGCGCCTGCTCAAGGGCGTCGTCGGCATCGACTCCGAGGCCGGGCCGACCGAGATCGCCGTCCTCGCGGACGACACCGCCGACCCGGCCCACCTCGCCGCCGACCTGGTCGCCCAGGCCGAGCACGACCCGAACGCGTCCTGCCTGCTCGTCACGCCCGACGCCGACCTGCTCGACGCGGTCGACCGGGCGCTGGACAAGGCGGTCCCGGCGACCCGGCACCGCGAGCGGGTCGAGACGGCGCTCGGCGGCCAGTCGGCCTACGTCCTGGTCGACGACCTGGAGCAGGGCCTGACGGTCGTCGACGAGTGGGCCGCCGAGCACCTCGAGGTAGTCACCCGCGACGCGTCGGCCTGGGCCGCCCGGGTGCGCAACGCCGGCGCGGTCTTCGTCGGCCCCTGGTCGCCGGTCTCGCTCGGTGACTACCTCGCGGGCTCCAACCACGTGCTGCCGACCGCGGGCACCGCCCGGCACAGCGGCGGGCTCTCGGTGCAGTCGTTCCTGCGCAGCCAGCACGTCGTGGAGTACGACCGGGCGGCCCTCGCCGCGGTCGCCCACCACGTCGACGCGCTCGGGGCGGCCGAGGACCTGGCCGCCCACGTCGACGCCGTGCGGGCCCGGGTCCCGCGTGGGTGAGATCGAGTCGCTGCTCCGCGACGACCTGCGGGGCCGGACGCCGTACGGCGCCCCGCAGCTCGACGTGCCGGTCAGACTCAACACCAACGAGAACCCGCACGCGCCCTCGGCGGCGCTGGTCGCCGACCTGGCCGACCGGGTGGTGGAGGCCGCGCGGCTGCTCAACCGCTACCCCGACCGCGAGGCGGTGGCACTGCGCACCGGGCTGGCGACGTACCTCAGCACGACGACCGGGGTCGAGCTCGGCGCCCGCGAGGTGTGGGCCGCCAACGGCAGCAACGAGGTGATCCAGCAGCTGCTGCAGGCGTTCGGCGGGCCCGGTCGCACCGCCGTCGGCTTCGACCCGACCTACTCGATGCACCGGCTGATCTCGGAGGCGACCGGCACCCGCTGGCTCGGTCTCGAGCGACTGGCCGGCTTCCGGCTCGAGCCCGAGCAGGCGGCGTTGGTCGTGCGCGAGCACCGGCCCGACGTGGTGTTCCTGTGCTCGCCCAACAACCCCACGGGCACCGCCCTCGACCTGGACGTCGTCGAGGCCGTGCACGACCAGGCGCCGGGGCTGGTCGTGGTCGACGAGGCCTACGCCGAGTTCGCCACCCGGCCGTCCGCGGTGACGCTGCTCGACGGGCGCCCTCGGCTGGTCGTGACCCGCACCATGTCCAAGGCGTTCGCCCTCGCCGGTGCGCGGGTGGGCTACCTGGCGGCCGACCCCGACGTGGTCGACGCGCTGCACCTCGTGCGGCTGCCCTACCACCTGTCGGCGACCACCCAGGCCGCTGCGCTCGCCGCCCTCGCGCACACCGACGAGCTGCTGGCGACGGTGCAGACGGTCAAGGAGCAGCGCGACCGTCTGGTGGACGGGCTGCGGGCGATGGGCCTCGAGGTGGTCGACTCGGACGCCAACTTCGTGCTGTTCGGCGAGTTCGGCGACCAGCGGTCCACCTGGCAGGGTCTGCTGGACCGGGGCGTCCTGGTTCGCGACGTCGGGCTGCCGGGCTGGCTGCGGGTGACCGCGGGCACCGAGGACGAGGTCACGGCGTTCCTGGACGCGATGCGCGACGGCTTGGGAGAGGTGCCCTGATGGCGACGGAGGAGACGGGCCAGCGCAGCAGGACGGCCACCGTCGACCGCGAGACCAAGGAGTCGAACGTCCACGTCGAGGTCGACCTGGACGGCTCGGGCCGCACGGTGGTCGACACCGGCGTGCCGTTCTTCGACCACATGCTCGCCCAGCTGGGCCGCCATGGCGGCTTCGACCTCACCGTCCGGACCCGCGGCGATCTCGAGGTCGACCCGCACCACACGGTCGAGGACACCGCCATCGCCGTGGGGCAGGCTCTGCGTGAGGCGCTCGGTGACAAGGCGGGCATCCGGCGCTTCGGCGACGCGCTGGTGCCGCTGGACGAGACCCTCGTCCAGGCCGCGGTGGACCTGTCCGGGCGGCCCTACGTCGTGCACGTCGAGCCGGAGGTCGTGGAGCTGATCGGGACGTACGACACCACGCTCACCCGCCACATCTGGGAGTCGCTGACCGCCAGCGCGCAGATCTGTCTGCACGTGCGGGTGCTCGCCGGGCGCAACGCCCACCACGTCGTCGAGGCGCAGTTCAAGGCGGTGGCGCGGGCGCTGCGCGACGCGATCGCGCTGGACGCGCGGGTCACCGGAGTGCCCTCGACCAAGGGCACCCTCGGCGGTTGACCCGTGCGACTGTGCGCTGACACACCAGACACCCCGGCCGGCCGGTGTGTCGGCGCACAGTGGGTGGTGGCCCGGCTGGGTGGTGACCGGATGGTGCCGACGGATGGTTGCGGTCCGCCAGCTGGGCCGGGTTCGGCGAACTGCCCGCGCCGACCGGCCCGGCACGAGCAGGGTGGAGCCATGCGCACCAGCACGGAATGCTCGACCGCCTCGATCCTCGTCCGGGGGGCCCTGGAGCGGGTCCGCGAGGTCGTGGTGCGGCTCGGCCGCGAGGCCTGGGTCGCGCCGGCCGGCTCGGGCTGGGTGCTGGTGCTGCCGGACCGGCCCGGCCGCCTGTCCGGCACGTCGGTGGACGAGGTCGACCCCTACGACCTGGTCGGTCTCGGCCGGGCCCTGTGCGACGGCGGCCTGGCCCAGGTGCTGGTCTTCTCGGTCCGTCGCGGGCTGGGCGTGAGCCAGCTGATGTCGCGCGACCACGACACCGCGTTCATCGGCTGGCGCTGCGAGGAGTCCGGCGAGAAGCCCGCCTCCCGGGTGGAGCCGGACGCCTTCACCTTCTGCTCCCGCTTCGGGGTGCCGGAGCGGGCCGAGCTGCTCGAGCTCCTCCTCGACGACCGCAGCGGCACGCCGGAGGAGCGGCTGGCCGCGTTCTGCACCGCGCTGGGCCTGCCGCTCGTGGCGGTCGGGGCCACCGCCGACCGGCTGGCGGAGGAGCGGCTGCACCTGCCCGCCGTCGAGCGGCACCGCCGCCGGGGTTGGATCGAGCGGGCGCTGGGTCGGGGCTTCTCGCCGGTGCCCTGGCCGCGACGTACCTGGCTGGTCCGCGGCCTGCACGGGCTGCTCCTCATGGCGGCGTTGGCGGTGTTCGTCGACGGCTGGGTGCACGGGGGCAGCTGGCTGCACCTGGTGCTCGGCCTGGGCACCGTCGTCGGGCTGACCGGCCTGGGCGCCGAGGTCGCCGGCGAGCTGCGCCGTGGGTCGGTGCGCACCGTGCGGACGGACCGGCTGCGGCCGCCGCCGTCCCAGTAGCCTCGGGCGGGTGAGCTCGCCCGCCCCGACCGTCGTGGTCCTCGACCACGGGTCCGGCAACCTGCGGTCCGCCGAGCGGGCCCTGGCCGCCGCCGGTGCCCGCGTCACGGTCACCGGCGACGTGGGGGCGGCGCTCGCGGCCGACGGCCTCGTGGTCCCCGGCGTCGGGGCGTTCGCCGCCTGCATGGCCGGCCTGCGCGCGGCGCGCGGCCCGGAGGTCATCGGCCGCCGGCTCGCCGGCGGCCGGCCGGTGCTCGGCATCTGCGTCGGCATGCAGGTGATGTTCGAGACCGGCCGCGAGCACGGCGAGGAGACGGAGGGCTGCGGGGAGTGGCCGGGCACCGTCGAGCGGCTCGCCGCGCCGGTCCTGCCGCACATGGGCTGGAACACAGTCCGCGTCCCGGCGGGCAGCCGGCTGTTCGCAGGGGTGGACGGGGAGCGCTTCTACTTCGTCCACTCGTACGCCGCGCGGAGCTGGGACCTGGTGGCGACCGGCCCCTTTGCGGCGCCGCTGGTCACCTGGGCCGAGCACGGGGAGCCGTTCGTCGCCGCGGTGGAGAACGGCCCGCTCTCGGCGACCCAGTTCCACCCCGAGAAGTCCGGCGCGGCCGGCGCCCGGCTGCTGCGCAACTGGGTAGGCACGCTCCCCGAGTGGACTGCAGCGTGAGCAAGGAGCGAGCCCGGCGACGCGCCGAGCGGGAGCGGGTGGCCGAGGCGGCCCGGCAGTCCCGGTCCCGCCGCGACCAGCGCCTGGACCGGCGCCGGGCGTCCCGGCAGGCGCTGCGGGCCCGGCTGCCGCGACGGACCCGGTGGCACGGCCAGCAGGGGCTGCTGGCCCGCCGCCGCCGGATGGAGAACGGCATCATCGCCGGGCTCTACCTCGCGGTCCAGGCGATCGTCTGGCTGATCACGCCGGACCCCTGGGTCCGCGGCGCCGCCGCGCTGCTCGGACTGCTCGCCCTGCCCGTCCTCGTCACCCTCGCCCTCGACCGCAGGAGCCGCCCGTGACCACCGTCCCGCCCGAGACCGCCGACCAGAACGGTCCCTACCTCGTGCTGCTGCCTGCCGTCGACGTCGCCGGCGGCCAGGCTGTCCGCCTGGTCCAGGGAGCCGCGGGCAGCGAGACCTCGTACGGCGACCCGCTCGACGCGGCCCTGGCCTGGCAGTCGGCGGGCGCCGAGTGGATCCACCTGGTCGACCTCGACGCAGCGTTCGGCCGGGGCCAGAACCGCCGGCTGCTCGCCGAGGTCGTCGCTCGCCTGGACGTCGCGGTGGAGATGTCCGGCGGCATCCGCGACGACGCGTCGCTGGACGCGGCGCTGTCGACCGGCTGCGCGCGGGTCAACATCGGCACCGCGGCGCTCGAGGACCCCGAGTGGTGCGCCCGGGCCATCGCGACCCACGGCGACCGCGTCGCGGTGGGCCTCGACGTGCGCGGCACCACGCTGGCCGCCCGTGGCTGGACCGAGGAGGGGGGCCAGCTCTACGACGTGCTCGCCCGCCTCGACCGGGACGGTTGCGCGCGCTACGTCGTCACCGACGTAGGCCGGGACGGCACGATGACCGGGCCCAACCTCGACCTGCTGCGCGACGTGTGCGCGGCGACCGACCGGCCGGTGGTTGCAAGCGGCGGGGTGTCCAGCCTCGACGACCTGCGGGCCATCGCGTCGCTGGTCGGTGTCGGGGTCGAGGGTGCCATCGTGGGCAAGGCGCTCTACGCCGGAGCGTTCACCCTGGAGGAGGCCCTGGCCACGACGCGGGGGACGGCTCAGGGGACCGCACGCGCAAGCACGAGGGAGGCGACCGGATGAGCGCACG
>DATHAP010000071.1 GCA_035489715.1 Actinomycetes bacterium | reverse complement strand
AACGGCCCAGCCCCCACCCGGGCTGGCCCCGACGGGGATGATCCCGGGTTCTGAGTCCCGATGTGGGTCCCGGGCGCTGCCGGACCGCCCTCGAGCAGCCGCCCCTTCGCGTGGCCTCGCGCTGTCCCGCCGCGCCGCGCGCGCGACCGGCCCGCGCGCGCTACTTCGGCGCGCGCACAGCCCCGCGTGCGCACAGCCCGCGTGCGCACAGCCCCGCGCGCGCACCGCCCCGCGCCGGCGCGCGTACTGCGCCGCGGCCCCCGCGCCCCGGTGTCTCTCCGCGCCCCACGCGCTGTGCCGCGGCGCACGGGGCGACGTGCGGTCATAGCTTGCGCAGCCGGATCTGCCGCACCGAGTGGTCCGGGCCCTTCTCGAGCACGAGGGTCGCCCGGCCGCGGGTGGGCTGGATGTTCTGCTCGAGGTTGGGACCGTTGACCTCGCGCCAGATGCCGGTGGCGGTCGCACGCGCCTCATCGTCGGTGAGCGCGGCGAAGCGGTGGAAGTACGAGGCCGGGTCGGCGAAGGCGGAGTCGCGCAGCTGGCGGAACCGGTCGACGTACCAGCGCTCGACGTCGTGCGGATCGGCGTCAACGTAGATCGAGAAGTCGAAGAAGTCCGACACAGCGACGCTCGACCGGCCCTCGGGATGGGTGCGCGGAGGCTGCAGCACGTTGAGTCCCTCGACGAGCAGGATGTCGGGGGACCGGACGACGACGGTCTGGTCGGGGACCGCGTCGTAGGTGAGGTGGGAGTAGACCGGCGCAGGGACGGCGGGCTCGCCGGAGGCCACCCGGGTCAGGAACCGGAGCAGCCCCCGCTGGTCATACGACTCCGGGAAGCCCTTGCGCGCCAGCAGGCCGCGACGCACGAGCTCGGCGTTGGGCAGCAAGAAGCCGTCGGTGGTGACCAGGTCGACCGTCGGGTGGTCCGGCCACCGGGCGAGCAGCTCGCGCAGGACCCTGGACGTCGTGCTCTTGCCCACGGCGACGCTGCCGGCCACGCCGATCACGAACGGCGGCCGGGCCGAGGAGTCGCCGAGGAACGTCGACGTGACGCGGTGCCGCTCGGCGGCGGCGCGGACCTGCAGGTTGAGCAGCCGAGACAGCGGCAGGTAGACCTCCTCGACCTCGGCCAGGTCGATCGGCTCGCCGAGGCCGCGCAGCCGCTCCAGATCGTCGTCGGTGAGGGGCAAGGGCGTCGCGGCCCGAAGGTCCCGCCACTGCTGGCGGTCGATCACGACGTACGGACCGGTGCTCACGGGTGGATACCCTGGCACCCATGTGCGGCATCGTGGGATACGTCGGCGACCAGTCCGCCCTGGAGGTGGTCGTCGAGGGGCTCCGCCGGCTCGAGTACCGCGGCTACGACTCCGCCGGCGTCGCCGTGCTCACCGAGGGCGGGCTGGCCATGACCAAGCGCGCCGGCAAGCTGGCCAACCTCGACAAGGCGCTGGCCGACGACCCGTTGCCCCCGGCCACCACCGGGATCGGGCACACCCGGTGGGCGACCCACGGCGCACCCAACGACCGGAACGCGCACCCGCACGTCGACTGCACCGGCTCGGTTGCGGTGATCCACAACGGCATCATCGAGAACTTCGCTCACCTGCGCGCGGAGCTCGAGGAGCGCGGTCACACGCTTCTCTCCGACACCGACACCGAGGCGGTCGCGCACCTGCTCGAGGAGGCGACCGGCGACCAGGCGGCCACCGGCGGGCCGGTCGACCTGGCCGAAGCGATGCGCCAGGTCTGCGGGCGGCTCGAGGGCGCCTTCACCCTCGTGGCGACCCACGTCGGCGCGCCGGACGTCGTCGTCGGCGCCCGCCGCAACTCACCGCTGGTCGCCGGCCGCGGCGACGGCGGGAACTTCCTGGCCTCCGACGTGGCCGCGTTCATCGCGCACACCCGTGACGCGGTCGAGCTGGGTCAGGACCAGGTCGTCGAGGTCAGTCGGGACGCGATCGTGGTCACCGATTTCGACGGCAACCCGGGCCAGGTCACCGAGTACCACGTCGACTGGGACCTCTCCGCCGCCGAGAAGGGCGGCTACGACTACTTCATGCTCAAGGAGATCGCCGAGCAGCCGCAGGCGGTCGCCGATACGCTTCTCGGCCGGCTCACCGACGACGGCCGGCTGATGCTCGACGAGATGCGGCTGTCCGACGACGACCTCCGCGAGGTCGACAAGATCATCGTCGTGGCGTGCGGAACGGCGTTCCACGCAGGGCTGGTCGCGAAGTACGCCATCGAGCACTGGACCCGCATCCCGTGCGAGGTCGAGCTGGCATCGGAGTTCCGCTACCGCGACCCGGTGCTGACCCGATCGACGCTGATCATCGCAATCTCGCAGTCCGGCGAGACGATGGACACGCTGATGGCGCTGCGGCACGCGCGTGAGCAGCGGTCGCGGGTCCTCGCGGTCTGCAACACCAACGGCTCGACCATCCCGCGCGAGTCGGACGCGGTCCTCTACACGCACGCCGGCCCGGAGATCGCGGTCGCTTCGACGAAGGGCTACCTGACCCAGATCGTCGCCTGCTTCCTGGTCGGGCTGTACCTGGCCCAGGTGCGTGGCACGAAGTACGGCGACGAGATCAGCGGCGTCGTCGACGACCTGCGTGAGATGCCGGACAAGATCGCCCGCGTCCTGGCCAACCTCGACCAGGTGCGTGACCTGGCGCGAGAGCTCGCGACGGCGCCGTCGGTGCTCTTCTTCGGCCGGCACGTCGGCTACCCGACGGCGCTCGAGGGCGCGCTGAAGCTCAAAGAGCTCGCCTACATGCACGCCGAGGGCTTCGCGGCCGGCGAGCTCAAGCACGGGCCGATCGCCCTGATCGAGGAGGGCGTGCCGGTCATCGCCGCGGTCCCGTCGCCTCGTGGCCGCAGCATCCTGCACGACAAGGTGGTGTCCAACCTGCAGGAGGTCCGGGCCCGCGGCGCGCGCACCATCGTGATCGCCGAGGACGGTGACACGGCGGTGGAGCCGTACGCCGACCTGGTGATCCGCATCCCGGAGTCGCCGTCGCTGCTGCAGCCGCTGCTCTCGACGGTGCCCCTGCAGGTGTTCGCCTGCGAGATGGCGACCGCCCGCGGCCACGACGTCGACCAGCCGCGCAACCTGGCCAAATCTGTCACCGTCGAGTGACGACCGGTCGCGCTGGGTGAAATCCCGGTGTGACGGCGTGCCGCGGCGTCGGCGGCAGGGGGTTACGTCGGCAATGCGTCCCGGTCTAAGGTTCCGGGATCTCGGACGACTCGTCGACGAAGGGTGCCTTCCGTGACCGATCTCGATCGCCGCAGCTTCCTCAAGACGGGAGCCGCCGTAGCAGGCGGCGCAGCCCTCGCCGGACCCTTCCAGGGGTACGTGGCGGCCGGCGCGTGGGCGGCACCCACGAATCCTGCCGCGCACCAACTCGTGCCGGTGCCGGACCAGGCAGACGGTGTCGTCCGCCTGGCACTGCCGCCCGGCTTCGCCTACCGGTCATTCGACGACCGGGGGAAGTCGGCCACTCTCACCGTGGGCAACATCCGGATCCCGGGCCGGCACGACGGGATGGCCGCCTTCGCCGGTCCCGCGGCGGGCATCTCGACCCTGGTTCGCAACCACGAGGTCGCCCTACCTGCCGCGACGACGACCCCGCCGAACCCGGCTGGCAACACCACCGCCTTCGGCAGCGCGGCCACGGCGTACGACCCGAAGGCACCCGGTGGGACCACCACCGTCGAGGTCGACGGCGAGGGCCACGTCATCAAGTCGTACGTCTCCCTCAACGGCACGCTGCAGAACTGCAGTGGCGGACCGACGCCATGGGGCACGTGGCTCACATGTGAGGAGACCGTCAACGGTCCTGACGTGGGTCCGGACTTCACCGGCATCACCAACGCCTTCCTGACCAAGCGCCACGGCTACGTCTTCGAGGTCCCGTCGGACGAGCCGAATACCTCTCCCGTTCCGATCCGCAACGCGGGTCGGTTCGCGCACGAGTCGGTGGCCTGGGACCCGCACAGCGGTGCCCTCTACCTCAGTGAGGACAACTTCGGCTTCCCGTCCGGCTTCTACAAGTACGTCCCGCCGACCGCCCCTGCAGCCGCCGGTGGACTGGCCGACGGTGGCACCCTGTGGATGCTCAAGGTGAAGGGTGTCCAGAACGCCAACCTGGCGCGCAAGCACCCTGACAAAGCAACGTATGACGTCGAGTGGGTCAAGATCGACAATCCTGACTTCGGAGCGGACACGGCTCCGGTGCAGCGGACGAACAACGCGGGCCTGACCTTCGTCAGCAACCAAGGGCTCGCCAAGGGTGCCGCGCGCTTCTCGCGCCTCGAGGGCACCATCTACGACGCTGGTCTCGTCTACTTCACGTCGACTCAGGGTGGTGGCGAGCCGGAGGCGACGAACGAGGACTCGGTCGACGGCTGGGGCAACGGCTGGGGCCAGATCTGGGCCTACGACTCCCGCACCGAGCAGCTGCACCTGCTCTTCGAGTCGCCAAACCGGAACGTCCTTGACTTCCCGGACAACGTCACGACGAGCCCTCGAGGGACCTTGGTCGTCTGTGAGGACCACGACGACTACAACTTCCTGCGGGGCCTCACTCGTCGCGGCAAGCTCATCACCTTCGCCCAGAACGTGATGGTCGGACGTACCGGCGACGAGTTCGCTGGTTCGACCTTCAGCCGGACCGGTTCGACGCTCTACGTGAACATCCAGTCCTCGAACGGCCTGACCTTCGCGATCTGGGGCGACTGGGAAAGCATCGGCATCTGACCGGACGGGTAGGCACGACGGCCGGCGGGCGGTGCTCGCCGGCCGTCGAAGTGCGTGCGAGGGTAAGCCCGTGATCCTCGGAGTCGGCATCGACGTGGTCGATGTCGCGCGCTTCTCCCGCACCCTCGAGCGGTCGCCACGGCTGCGGGCGCGGCTGTTCACCGACGCGGAGCAGCAGCTGCCGCCCGCCTCGCTGGCCGCGCGCTTCGCCGCCAAGGAGGCGCTGGCCAAGGCGCTCGGTGCCCCGGTCGGGCTGCACTGGCGCGACGCGGAGGTCCACCGGGGTGACGACGGCCGGCCGCACCTGACGATGCAGGGCACCGTGCAGCGACGCGCGAATGAGCTCGGCGTGCGACGTACGCACGTCTCCCTCAGCCACGACGCGGGCATCGCCTCGGCTGTCGTCATGGTGGAGGACTGACGTGCGCGTCGCCCACGACGTCGACACGGTCGTCGCCGCCGAGCAGGTGCTGCTCGACGCCCTGCCCGACGGCGCGCTCATGCAGCGCGCGTCGACCGGGCTCGCCACCGTCTGCGCGGACCTGCTGCCCCGCGTCTACGGCTCGCGGGTCGTGCTGCTCGTCGGCAGCGGCAACAACGGCGGCGACGCGCTGCACGCCGGGGCCTGGCTGGCCGCGCGCGGAGCCCGGGTCGAGGCGCTGCTCCTCGCCGACCGTGCGCACGAGGGCGGCCTGGCCGCGCTGCGCCGGGCGGGCGGTCGGGTGCGGCCGACCGGGGACTCGACAGCGACCGCAGTCCCCGACGGCACGGACCTGATCGTCGACGGCATCCTCGGCATCGGTGGCCGCGGCGGCCTGCGCGGAGCGGCGGCCGAGCTGGTCGCCGCGCTGCCCGACGACGCCACCGTGGTCGCGGTCGACGTCCCGAGCGGGGTCGACGCGTCGACCGGCCAGGTCGAGGGCGTCGCCGTCCGCGCGGACGTCACCGTCACGTTCGGCAGCCTCAAGCCTGGCCTGGTCGTCGACCCGGGCGCCGGGCTGGCCGGCGCGGTCGAACTGGTCGACATCGGGCTGGACCTCCCGCCGGCCGACGTCGAGCTGCTGCAGGCCGAGGACGTCCGGCACCTCCTGCCGAGACCGTCGCGCGAGTCGGACAAGTACCGCCGCGGCGTCGTCGGCGTCGCGGCCGGCTCGGCGCAGTACACCGGTGCCGCCGTCCTGTGCACCGGCGGCGCCGTCCGGGGCGGTGCCGGCATGGTGCGGTACGTCGGGGCGGACGAGCCGGCCGGGCTGGTGCGCGGGGCCTGGCCGGAGGTCGTCGTCGGCGCCGGCCGGGTGCAGGCATGGACCGTGGGGTCCGGCGGCGGCGGGGACGCCGGCGACCGGCTGGCCGATGCGCTCGGCGACGGCGTGCCGGTGGTCGTGGACGCCGACGCGATCGCCGCCGTGCCCGAGCTGGTGCGCCACGACGACGCACCCCTCCTGCTGACGCCGCACGCCGGCGAGCTGGCCCGGCTGGTCGGCGCGGACCGCGACGACGTCGAGGCGCGGCGGCTGCACCACGCCCGGGCGGCCGCCCGCGAGCTCGACGCCGTCGTCCTGCTCAAGGGCTCGACCACCGTCGTCGCCCGGCCAGACGGCCGGGTGCGGGTCAACCCGACCGGCACCGCGGCACTCGCGACCGCCGGCTCCGGGGACGTCCTCGCCGGGCTCGCCGGTGCGCTGCTGGCCGGCGGCCTCGACCCCTTCGACGCCGGGTCGGTCGCCGCGTGGGTGCACGGCCTGGCCGGCCGGCTGGCCCACGACGGCGGCGCGCCGGTCTCGGCGACCGACGTGCTCGCGGCCCTGCCGGCCGCGCTTGGCAGACTGGCCCGGTGACCCCCGCCGCACCCGGCCGCAGCCACGCGCAGGCCTTGGTCGACCTCGGCGCCGTGCGCGACAACGTCGCCGCGCTGCGGTCGCGGACCTCCGCGGATGTGCTCGCCGTCGTCAAGGCCGACGGCTACGGCCACGGGCTGGTCCCCTGCGCGCGGGCGGCCGTGGCCGGTGGCGCGACCTGGCTGGGCACCGCCCTGGTCGACGAGGCGCTCGCCCTGCGCGCGGCCGGCCTGAGCGCACCCCGGGTGCTCGCCTGGCTGCTCGGGCCGGGCGAGCGGTGGGCCGACGCCGTGCGGGCGGATGTGGACCTGTCGGTCAACGCGGTGTGGGCCCTCGACGAGGTCGCCACGGCCGCGGCCGAGGTGGACTGCCCGGCTCGGGTGCATCTCAAGGTCGACACCGGGCTCAGCCGCGGCGGCAGCGCGCTCGCCGACTGGCCGGACCTGGTCGAGGCCGCCCGCAAGGCCGAGGCCGCGGGCCTGGTGACCGTCGTCGGCCTCTGGTCGCACCTCGCCTACGCCGACGCGCCGGGCCACCCGACGATCCGGCGCCAGGCCGAGGAGTTCCGCCTCGCCGTCGACCACGCCGAGGGGGCCGGCATCAGCCCCGAGGTGCGCCACCTGGCCAACTCGGCAGCCACCCTCACCGCGCCGGAGCAGCACTTCGACCTGGTGCGGCCAGGGCTGGCCGTCTACGGCCTGTCCCCGGTGCCCGAGGTGGGCGACCCGGCCCACTTCGGGCTGCGCCCGGCCATGACGGTGACCGCAGGGCTCGTGCTGGTCAAGCGGGTCCCGGCCGGCAGCGGCGTGTCGTACGGCCACACCTACACGACCGAGCGCGAGACGACCCTCGGCCTGGTGCCGCTCGGCTACGCCGACGGCGTCCCGCGCGACGCGAGCAACGTCGGCCCGGTCCTCGCCGCCGGCCGCCGGCGGACCGTGGCGGGGCGGGTCTGCATGGACCAGCTGGTGCTCGACCTGGGCGACGACGACGCCGCGGTCGGCGACCAGGTCGTGCTCTTCGGTCCGGGCGACGACGGGGAGCCGACCGCCCAGGACTGGGCGGACGCGACCGACACCATCTCCTACGAGATCGTCACCCGGGTGGGGCCGCGGGTGCCCAGGGTCTATGTCGGAGGGCTCGACGTCGGAGAGGACGCGAGCTAGGTGGCACCCCTGTCCAACCTGCCCACCTGGGGCCGCCGGGCGGCCGTCGTCGGCGCTGCCGCCGGGGTCGTGGCGGCCGGCGCCGCGGTCGGCCTGGCCGCCGAGCGCTACGCCGTCGGCCGCTCGTTCCGCAACGCGGAGGACCCGTGGGCGGACGAGCCGTTCGGCGCGCTGCGCGGCACCGTCGTCCCGGTGACGGCGGACGACGGGGTCGACCTGCACGTCGAGGTCGACGGCCCGCTGCCCGACCGGCGACGGGGACGCCGCGGGCCGCAGCCGCCGGTCACGGTCGTGTTCTGCCACGGCCTGGCCCTCACCCAGGACAGCTGGCACCACCAGCGACGTGACCTGTCCGACCTGGGTCGCCTGGTGTTCTGGGACCAGCGCGGGCACGGCCGCTCCGGCCGCGGCCCCATGGAGCACGCCACCATCGACCAGCTCGGCCACGACCTGCTCGCCGTGCTCGAGGCCACCGCGCCCACCGGGCCGGTCGTGCTGGTCGGCCACTCGATGGGCGGCATGACGATCATGGCGCTGGCCGAGCAGCACCCGGAGCTGTTCGGCGACCGGGTCATCGGCGTCGCCCTGGTCGCCACCTCGCCGGGCCGGCTGGCCGAGGTCACCTTCGGCGTGCCCGCCGCGGCCGGCCGCGCGCTGCGCCGGGCCGCGCCGGGTGCCCTCGCCGCCCTCAACCGGCGGCCGGCCCTGCTCGCCCGGACCCGTCGCCTCGGCGCGGACATCGAGTTCGTCCTCACCAAGCGATACTCCTTCGCCACCGACGTGCCGCCCTCGCTGGTCCGGTTCGTCCAGGAGATGCACGACAGCACCCCGCTGGACGTGCTGGCCGAGCTGTTCCCGGCCTTCGACGCCCACGACAAGCTCGACTCGCTCGAGGTCCTCAACGGCGTCGAGACGCTGATCATGGGCGGCGAGCGGGACGCCATGACCCCGGCCGACCACAGCCGCGAGATGGTCGAGCGGGTGCCGGGTGCCGAGCTGGCGATCCTGCCCGAGGCCGGGCACCTGCTCATGCTGGAGCACCACGACGTCGTGACCGACCACCTGCGCTCCCTGGTCGAGCGGGCCCTGCGCGCCCACCCGGCGAGCTCGGCCGGGTGAGCACGGGCATCGAGGACACCGCCGCCGCGGCGGCCGGCACCTCGACGTGGGACGACTTGGCGGCCAGGGTGCAGCGCTGCACGGCGTGCACCGAGCTGGCCGCGTCGCGAACCCGCGTCGTCCCCGGGGTCCGGCCGACCGGGGGCGCGGACGTCCTGCTGGTCGGCGAGGCGCCCGGGGCGCAGGAGGACGCAGCTGGGGTACCCTTCGTCGGCCGCTCCGGGCAGCTGCTCGACGGCCTGCTGGCCGACGCCGGCCTGGCCCGCGAGCGGGTCGCCGTCGCCAACGTGCTCAAGTGCCGGCCGCCGGCCAACCGCAAGCCACGCCGGGCCGAGGTGGCCCGGTGCCGCCCCTGGCTGACCCGCCAGCTCGAGCTGGCCGACCCGGCGGTCGTCGTCGCGCTCGGCGGGACCGCGGCCGAGTGGTTCTTCGGCCCCGGCGCGCGGATCGCGACCCTGCGGGAGCGGCCGCAGCTCGTCGAGGGCCGGCCGGTGCTGGTGACCTACCACCCGTCGGCGGCGATCCGCTTCGGCCCGAACGGCGCACCCCTGGCCGCGCTGCGCGAGGACCTGGCGCGGGCGGCCGGCCTCGTCCCTCCCGGGCGACCGGCGTGACGGCGTACGCACCGGTCGTCCGCGACGCCACCCCCGCCGACGCCCCGGTGGTGCACGCGCTGACCCGCGAGGTCTTCGGGGCGTACGCCGCGCTCGAACCGCAGCCGTCCGCGCTGCGCGAGACCGTCGACGACGTCGCCCGTGAGCTGGCGGCCACCGGGGGTCTTGTCGTGACCGAGGGCGGTGACGGGCCGGTCGTGGCGGTCGCCCGGTTCGCCGAGCACGACGGCGGCTTCTGGCTGCGCCGGGTGGGGGTGCGCGAGGCAGCGCGTCGGCGGGGCGTCGCGCGGGCGATCGCCGAGCGGGCCGACGAGGTGGCCCGCCGGCGCGGCTACCGCGAGGTGCGGGTCGGCGTGCGCGCGCCGTTGCCGGCGGTCGCCGGCGTGTGGCGCCGGCTCGGGTTCGCCGACGTGGCCGAGCACGCCTACTGGGTCGAGCTCGCGCGACCGGCGCCGCTGCGGCTGACCGTGCCGACCGCGGACGACATGTCGGCCCTCGGCGCCCGGCTGGCCGGGCTGCTGCGGGCCGGTGATGTGGTGCTGCTCAGCGGCGACCTCGGTGCGGGCAAGACGACGCTGACCCGCGGTCTCGGCGCCGCCCTCGGCGTGCGGGGCGCCGTCACCTCGCCGACGTTCGTCATCGCCCGGGTGCACCCGCCGGGTGCCTCGGCCGGCGGGCTGCCACTCGTGCACGTGGACGCCTACCGGCTGCACGACCTGGCCGAGGTGGACGACCTCGACCTGGACGCGTCGGCGGCCGAGTCGGTGACCGTCGTCGAGTGGGGTGCCGGCAAGGTCGAGGGTCTCTCCGACAGCCGGCTCGAGGTGGTGCTGCACCGCGGCAGCGCGGGCGAGGACGAGACGCGCACCGTGCTGGTCCGCGGGCTGGGCCAGCGGTGGGCGGGGGTGGACCTCGGGCCGGTCGCCGCCGGCCTCGCGGACTAGCCTCGGCGCCGTGCTGCTCGCCCTCGACACCGCGACGCCCGCGGTCACGGTGGCCGTCGCCGACGGCGACCTGGTGCTGGCCGAGCGCACCACGGTCGCCGGTCGACGACACGGCGAGCTGCTCGCGCCCGCGGTCGAGGCGGTGCTGCGCGACGCGGGGGTCGGACGCACCGCGCTGGACCGGGTGGCCGTCGGAGTCGGACCCGGGCCGTTCACCGGGCTGCGCGTCGGGCTGGTGACCGCACGGACCCTCGGTGTGGTCCTCGGCCTGCCGGTGGTCGGCGTCTGCACCCTCGACGTGCTCGCCCTGATGGCGGTCGAGGAGGGAGTCACCGGACCCTTCCGGGTGGCGGCCGACGCGCTGCGGCGGGAAGTGCACTGGGCGACGTACGAAGGCACGCACCGGATCGACGGCCCGCACGTCGACCGCCCGGCCGACGTCGCGTGGGCCGGGCCGGCGGTGGGTGCCGGCGCGGCCATCTACGGCGAGCACTTCCCCCGGGCGCGCGGGCCGCAGCTCCCGACGGCGGGGGCGATGTGCCGGTGGGTGGCGCGCGGCATGCCGCTGCTCGAGCCCGAGCCGCTCTACCTGCGACGGCCGGACGCCGTGGAGCCCGCCGCCGGCAAGCCGGTGTCGTGACCGGCCGGTGCCGGTGACGACGCTGCGGCGGATGCGCTGGTGGGACGTGCCCGCTGCGCACCGGATCGAGACCGAGGTCTTCCCGGACCCGTGGTCGGTCGAGACCTTCTGGTCCGAGCTCGCGCACGTGCCGGAGACCCGGCACTACCTGGTCGCCGACCAGGACGGCGCGGTCGTCGGCTACGCCGGTCTGGTGTGCACCGGTGCGCAGGCCGACGTGCAGACGCTCGCGGTCGCGGCGGGGCAGCAGGGCCGCGGGCTGGGCGGCGAGCTGCTCCGCGCCCTCCTCGCGGAGGCACGGCGCCGGGGCGCGACCGAGGTGCTGCTCGAGGTGCGCGCGGAGAACAGGGTGGCGCAACAGCTCTACGCCCGGCACGGGTTCGAGCGGATCGGCGTGCGGCGCGGCTACTACCGTCCCGGGGGGACCGACGCCCACGTGCTGCGCCGCCGCCTAGGGTCTGACGCGTGACAGCGAAGGTGGCGATCGCGACGGCAGCGGAGTTCCCCGACCTCGACGACGACGGGCCGGTGCTGCTGGCCGCGCTGGCCGGGAGCGGCATCGAGGCCGGACCGGCCGTGTGGTCCGACCCGGGTGTGGACTGGGCGACGTACGACCTGGTCGTCGTCCGGTCGACGTGGGACTACGCGCCGCGGCGCGACGAGTTCGTCGGGTGGGCGCACCGGGTCGCGGCGGTCACCCGCCTGGCCAACCCGGCCGACGTCATCGAGTGGAACACCGACAAGGTCTACCTGCGGGCGCTCGAGGACGCCGGGCTGCCCGTCGTGGCCACCGACTGGCTGGTGCCGGGCGACACCTTCGTGCCGCCGGTGCAGGGGGAGTACGTCGTCAAGCCCTCGGTCTCGGCGGGTTCGAAGGACACCGACCGCTTCCGGGCCGGCGAGCACGACGAGCTGGCCGTGGCGCACGCCGCGGCGATCCTGGCGTCCGGCCGGACCGTGATGGTGCAGCCCTACCTGCACGAGGTCGACACGGCCGGCGAGACCGCTCTGCTTTACATCGGCGGGGAGTTCAGCCACGCGATCCGCAAGGGCCCGATGCTCACGCCGGCCGGCGGGCCGGTCGAGGACCTCTACAAGGCCGAGGTGATCGACCAGCGGACGCCCTCGCCGGCCGAGCTCGAGGTGGGCGGCCGGGTCCTCGACGCGCTGGCCGACCTGGCGCCGGCCGGCCGCGCCGACCTGCTCTACGCGCGGGTCGACGTGGTGCCCGACCACGACGGCGACCCGACGCTGATCGAGCTGGAGCTCACCGAGCCGTCGATGTTCCTGACCGACGACGGGACCGGGGGCGCGCGGTCGGCCGAGCGCTTCGCCGCCGCGATCGAGGCTGCCCTCCGGTGAGCTCCGAGCGGGCAGAACGGCCGCTGGTGCTCGGGATCGAGACGTCGTGCGACGAGACCGGGGTCGGGCTGGTGCGCGGCCACACCCTGCTGGCCGACGCGGTCGCGAGCAGCGTCGAGGAGCACGCCCGCTTCGGGGGCGTGGTGCCCGAGGTGGCCAGCCGCGCCCATCTCGAGGCGATGGTGCCGACGGTGCAGCGGGCCTGCGCCGGGGCGGGCGTCTCGCTGGCCGACGTCGACGCGGTCGCCGTCACCAGCGGGCCGGGGCTGACCGGCGCCCTGCTCGTCGGGGTCGCGGCGGCCAAGGCGCTCGCGCTGGGCCTGGACCGTCCGCTGTACGGCGTCAACCACCTGGCCGCGCACGTGGCGGTCGACCAGCTCGAGCACGGTGCCCTGCCGGCACCGTGCGTCGCGCTGCTCGTCTCCGGCGGGCACTCCTCGCTGCTGCTGGTCCGCGACGTGACCGGCGACGTGCAGCCGCTCGGCGCCACCATCGACGACGCGGCCGGGGAGGCGTTCGACAAGGTGGCCCGGGTGCTCGGCCTGCCCTTCCCGGGCGGCCCGCACGTGGACCGGGCGGCGCGGGAGGGCGACCGGGCCTTCGTGGAGTTCCCGCGCGGGCTGACCGGTCCCAAGGACCTGCGGGAGCACCGCTACGACTTCTCCTTCTCCGGCCTGAAGACCGCGGTCGCCCGATGGGTCGAGGCCCGGGAGCGGGCGGGCGAGCCGGTGCCGGTGCCCGACGTCGCGGCGGCCTTCCAGGAGGCGGTCGTCGACGTGCTGACCCGCAAGGCGGTCCTCGCCTGCACCGAGCAGGGGGTCGACCACCTCGTCGTCGGCGGCGGGGTCGCGGCCAACTCGCGGCTGCGGGCGGTGGCCGAGGACCGCTGCGCGGCGGCCGGGGTCCGGCTGCGGGTGCCACGCCCGGGACTGTGCACCGACAACGGGGCGATGGTGGCCGCGCTCGGCTCGGAGCTGGTGGCCCGCGGGGTCGCGGCCTCTCCCCTGGACCTGCCGGCCGACTCCTCGATGCCGATCGAGCTGGTGCACAACGCGTGACCGGCTGGCTGCTGCTCGCCGCGGCGGCGGTGCTGCTCGTCGTCGGTGCCGAGCTCTTCGTCGAGAACGTGGCCGGCGCCGCCCGACGGCTCGGAGTCACCGTGGTCGCGGTCGGCGTGCTGCTCGCCGGCGCCGAGCCCGAGGAGCTCCTCACCGCGGTCCTGGCCGCGCTGCGCGACCGCCCCGGGCTCGCCGTCGGCGACGCGGTCGGTGCCAACGTCACCATGCTCACGGCCTGCCTCGGCCTGGCCGCGGTGGTCCGGCCGCTCCGGCTGGCCCACCGGGTCCGCACCTACGCAGTGCTGTCAGCGGTCGCCGGTCTGCTCGCCCTCGCCGTCCTCTGGTCGGGGGAGGTGACCCGGGTCGACGGCGCCCTGCTGGTGCTGGCCTACGTCGGGCTGGTCGCCCTCGTCTGGTGGCGCGAGCAGGAGCGGCCGGCCCTGGGCGAGCTCGCCGAGCTGGAGGAGGAGGACGCCGAGGGCGGCGACGATGCCGACCACGGCGCCCGGTCGCCCGCGGCGGCGCTGCTGATGTCCCTGCTCGGCATCGGGCTGATGCTCGGCGGCGGCGACCTCGCCGTGCGCGGCGCGACCGACGTCGTGGAGGTCCTGGGTCGCACCGACACCGCGGTCGGCCTGACCGTGCTCGCGCTGGCCACCACGGCCGAGCTGTTCGCGCTGGTGCTGGCCGCCGTGCGTCACGACGTGCCCGAGGTCGCGGTGGCCGGCGTCGTCGGCTCGGCGGCCTACAACGCGACCGCGACCCTCGGCGCCGCCGCCCTCGCCCGGCCCCTGGTGGTCGAGGACGGGACCCTCGGCCCGGCCGCGCTCGCCGCGGTGCTGCCCCTCGTCGTCGTCGCGCTGGCCGGCCGCAGCGGGCGGCTGGGCCGCCCCGCAGGGGCCCTCCTGCTGGCCGGCTACGCGACGTACGTCGTGCTGGTCCTCGCCTGAGCCGCCTCAGCGCGGTACCGGCTCGACCAGCAGCACCGTCTGCGCCCCGGCGACCCGGGTGAGCACGACCGTCGCCTCCGCGTCGCCGGAGAGCCGGAGCCGGGCCCGCAGCTCCTCGGGCGCCACCGCCGTCCCGCGCTTCTTCACCGTCAGCCGGCCGACCCCGCGGTCGCGGAGCAGCGCCCGGAGCCGCTTGAGGTGGAAGGGCAGGACATCGACCACCTCGTACGTCGTCAGGAACGGCGATACGACCGGTCCCGGCGTGCTCAGGTAGGCGATCGTCGGGTCCAGCAGGGTGGCGCCCAGGGGGTCGGCCACCTCGGCCACCAGACCGGCCCGGATCACCGCGCCGTCCGGCTCGTGCAGGTAGCGACCGACCGGCCCCACCGGCGCCCGGGCGGTGCCGTCGCCGGTGACCGTGGCGCTCGCGGGGAGCAGCGTCGCCCGGCGGGCCACCCCCGACCCGAGCGGCCCCCACCACAGCGCGCACTCGACGACGCCGCCGCCGACCGAAACCCACTCGGCCTCGGCGCCCGCAGGGAGCAGGTGGTGGGCCAGGCCGGGCGCCGTCTTGGCCCCGGTGGCGGGGACCCGGGCGGCCAGGCCCAGGACGGCGTCCCACGGGGGCGACCAGGTGCGCGGGTCGAGCGCCCGGCCACGGCCGCTGCGCCGGGCCGGGTCGACGAAGACCCCGGCCGCCTCGGCAAGGTCGACGTCGAGGTCAGGGGTGGCGTCGAGGTCGCCCGGGACGTCGCCGAGCCGCACCTCCGCCCGCTCATCCAGGCCGAGGGCGGCCAAGTTGGCCCGCGCCACCGCCACGGCGAGCGGGTCGCGGTCGACCCCCGTCACGGCCAGGCCCGCGGCGGCCAGCGCGGTCAGGTCGCCCCCCACGCCGCAGCAGAGGTCCAGCACCGGACCGTCCACCGCGGCGGCGAACCGCGCGGCGTGGCGGGCAGCGACCTCCGGGCGGGTGAGCTGCTCCAGGCCGTCCGGGGTGAGGTAGAGCCGGTCCGCGAGGTCGCCGAGCCGCGGCCGGGCCCGTGCGCGCAGCCGGGCCTGGGTGAGGGCGGCGGCGACCAGGTGGTCGGGGTGGCCGGCCCGGCGCAGTCGGTCGCCCTCGGTAAGGGCGGTCGCCGGGTCGTACGCCGCGAGCGACCGCAGGACCGCCTGGCCCTGGTCGGTGAGCAGGGCCCGGAAGCCCCGCAGCTCCGCGGCGTCGGGGTCCACCGGCGGATCATCGCAAAGCGGTCCGCCACAGGGGGTCGGGGATGCGGGCGGCCGGCCTGGTCGCGCGGGCCGGCGCAGAGACGTTCGCCGACCAGGCGCGCCGCGCCGGACGTTGAGCATCGTTGGCACTCGGGTTGACCGAGTGCCAGCAACGGCCTAGATTCCTTCTTGGCACTCTCGACCCGAGTGTGCCAACCAAGCAGCTAGGCGAGGTCAGGGCAGTCCGGCCCCCGCGACGGCGGACCGTCACCGCACCCGCCCCACGCTCGTGAACACCCGTGCGAGAGGGAGTCAGAAGTGACGACGGCCACCAAGGTTGCCATCAAGCCGCTCGAGGACCGCATCGTGGTCCAGCCGTCCGACGCCGAGCAGACCACGGCGTCGGGCCTCGTCATCCCGGACACCGCGAAGGAGAAGCCCCAGGAGGGCACTGTCCTCGCGGTCGGTCCCGGTCGGTTCGAGGACGGCGCGCGCGTGCCGCTCGACGTCGCCGTCGGCGACACCGTGATCTACAGCAAGTACGGCGGCACCGAGGTCAAGCACAACGGCGAGGAGTACCTCGTCCTCTCGGCCCGCGACGTGCTCGCGGTCATCGAGAAGTAGGACCTCACCGACACCGCCCCGGTGGCCGGCGCTGCCGGTGCCGGGGCGTTGTCGTCCGCAGCCCTCTCTTCGTTCCACAGACCCTCTTCACGCGGGCCCTCTTCACGCAGGCCCTCTTCAGGTAAGCCCTCTTCAGGCAAGGACGCGAATCTCCATGGTGAAGACCCTCCAGTTCAACGACTCGGCCCGCAAGTCCCTCGAGCGCGGCGTCAACAAGCTCGCCGACACGGTGAAGGTGACGCTCGGCCCGCGCGGCCGCAACGTCGTCATCGACAAGAAGTGGGGTGCCCCCACGATCACCAACGACGGCGTCACGATCGCCCGTGAGGTGGAGCTCGAGGACGCCTACGAGAACCTCGGCGCGCAGCTCGCCAAGGAGGTCGCCACCAAGACCAACGACGTCGCCGGTGACGGCACGACGACGGCGACCGTGCTCGCCCAGGCGATGGTCCGCGAGGGCCTGCGCAACGTGGCGTCCGGCGCCGGCCCGATCGGGCTCAAGCGCGGCATCGACAAGGCGGTCGAGGCCGTCAGCGCCGCGCTGCTCGAGGCGGCTCGTGACGTCGACGGCAAGGACGACATCGCCAAGGTGGCCAGCATCTCGGCCCAGGACCCGGCCGTCGGCGAGCTGATCGCCGACGCGTTCGACAAGGTGGGCAAGGACGGCGTGATCACCGTCGAGGAGGCCAACACGATGGGCCTCGAGCTCGAGTTCACCGAGGGCATGCAGTTCGACAAGGGCTACATCTCGCCCTACATGGTCACCGACGCGGAGCGCATGGAGGCCGTGCTCGAGGACCCGTTCGTGCTCATCCACCAGGGCAAGATCTCGGCCGTCGCCGACCTCCTGCCGCTGCTCGAGCAGGTCGCGAAGGCCGGCAAGCCGCTCGTCCTGGTCGCCGAGGACGTGGACGGCGAGGCGCTCTCGACGCTGGTGGTCAACAAGATCCGCGGGCTGTTCGTCTCGGTCGCCGTCAAGGCGCCGGGCTTCGGTGACCGCCGGAAGGCGATGCTCGAGGACATGGCGGTGCTCACCGGCGCCCAGGTCGTCGCCCCCGAGGTCGGCCTCAAGCTCGACCAGGTCGGGCTCGAAGTGCTCGGCAGCGCGCGACGCGTCGTCGTCACGAAGGACGACACGACGATCGTCGACGGCGGCGGCCAGCGCGACGCGGTCGAGGACCGGATCCGCCAGATCCGCGGCGAGATCGAGGCCACCGACTCCGACTGGGACCGCGAGAAGCTGCAGGAGCGACTGGCCAAGCTGGCCGGCGGCGTGTGCGTCATCGGCGTCGGCGCGGCCACCGAGGTCGAGCTCAAGGAGCGCAAGCACCGCATCGAGGACGCCGTGTCCGCGACCCGGGCCGCGATCGAGGAGGGCATCGTCGCCGGTGGCGGCTCTGCCCTGGTGCACGCCGTGGCCGCGCTCGAGGGCAACCTCGGCCTCACCGGTGACGAGGCGACCGGCGTGGGCATCGTGCGCCGCGCCGCCGACGAGCCGCTGCGCTGGATCGCCGAGAACGCGGGCGCCGAGGGCTACGTCGTGGTGAACCACGTCCGCGAGAACGGCGCGGGCAGCGGCTGGAACGGCGCCACCGGCGAGTACGGCGACCTGGTGGCCCAGGGCGTCCTCGACCCGGTCAAGGTGACCCGGTCGGCGCTGCAGAACGCCGCGTCCATCGCCAGCATGGTGCTCACCACGGACACCCTCGTCGTGGAGAAGAAGGAGGAGGAGCCCGAGACCGCCGGTGCCGGGCACTCGCACGGTCACGGCCACAGCCACTGAGCCGGCACGCCCGGCCCGTCCCGGGCCGGGCGTGGTGGAATCGGGGCGTGTCCGACGACGCTCCCGGTCCTGCTCAGCACGAGGTCGCGCTCGGGGTGGTGGCGGTGGCCCGCCGCCTCGGCGTGGCCACCGGGACCCTGCGCACCTGGGACCGCCGCTACGGCCTCGGGCCGACCGAGCACCTGTCGGGGACCCGGCGCCGCTACACCGCGCGGGACCTGGCCAGGCTCGGCGTGATGCGCCGGCTGATGCTCGAGGGCGTCGCCGCCGGCGACGCCGCGCGCGCGGCGGTGGACACCGACGTCGACGCGCTGCTGGCCGACGACCCGAACGGCCGGGCGGCCGTCCCGCCCGACGTGCCGGCCCCCGGACGGACCCGGCGCGGTGGCGGCCGGGTGGTGCCGCTGCGCAACGCGTCCCCGGGGGCGCGCGGCCTGGCCGGGGCGGCGATGAGCCTTGACGGCGACGCGTGCGCGGCCATGGTGACCTCGAGCGTCCGCCGGCGCGGCGTGGTCCACACCTGGGACGACCTGGTGGTGCCGGTGCTGACCGGCGTCGGGGAGCGGTGGCGCACGACCGGCTCCGGCGTCGAGGTGGAGCACCTGCTCAGCGAGAGCGTCGAGGCCGGGCTCCGAGCGGGAGTCCGGCGGCGGCCGCCGGCGAGCGTGCGGCCGGTGCTGCTCGCGGCCCTCGAGCCCGAGGATCACCGGCTGCCGTTGGTCGCGCTGTCCGCCGCGCTGGCCGAGGCCGGCCTACCGCTGCGCCTGCTGGGCCCTCGGTTGCCGGTGCGGGCCCTCGCCGACGCGGTGTCGCGCACCGGCCCGAGCGCGGTCTTCCTCTGGTCACAGGGTGCGGCCGGCCCTCCCCTGCTGCCGGACCCCGACGGCTGGGTCGCGGTGCGCCCCCGTCCCCTCATCCTGCTCGGCGGGCCCGGATGGTCCGAGCGCGACCGCTGGCAGAGCGGGGCCTCCTGGGTGGCCGACCTGCCCGAGGCGGTCGAGGCGGTCCGGATCGTCACGGCGACCGCGCCGACCCGCTAGCCGCGCCGGTTCGCGTCCGCGCGCGATAGCCTCGCCGCGGTCCGCAGGCGGACTGCGCCGTGGCGTCGTGGCGTCGTGAGGGGAGCTCTCGTGGCCGAGCAGGGCACCAGCGAGCTCGCCGGCCTGCTCGCCGCGGGCGAGCGGGCCGCCTTCCACGGCCGCCCGGACGCCGGCGTCCAGCCGCTGCGCACGGCCGTGGAGCTCGCTGTCGCCGAGGACCTGCCGGCCGAGGCCGCAGCCGCCGGCTGGCTGCTCGGCGTGTGCCTGTCCAGCGCCGGGCGGTACGGCGCCGCGCTGGCCGTCCTCGACCCGGTGGTGGCCGGGGCCGGGTCCGGTGCGGACCACGAGACCGCCGAGGCACGGCTGCTCGGGGCCCTGGCGGCGGCGACCGTCGCGAGCATCCACCGCCAGCTCGGCCGGCACAGCGTTGCCCAGGGCTACGACGACACGGCGCTGGCAGTGTCCGACGGGGCCGGCGAGGCCGGCTTCGACGCCCTGCTGGGCCTGGCGGCCGACGCCGTCGGCCTCGGTGACGCCGGGGTGGCGGCCGGGCGGCTCCAGGCGGCCACCGACCTCGCCCAGGGCCGGCTGGAGTGGTGGCGGCAGCGGGTGCGCCTGGACTGGGTGCGGGCCGAGGTGGCCCTGCTCGAGGACCGGGCCGAGGACGCCGTCGCCGCCGCGCACGCCGCGGTCGAGCTGGCCGAGCACTCGGGGGCCCCCCGCCACGTCGCCAAGGGACTGCTGTTCCAGGGTGTCGCCCAGGTCGAGGCCGGCCGTGTGGGGGAGGCGACTGCGACCCTGCGCCGGGCGGCGATCCTGGCCGAGAGCCTGGGCACGGTGCCGCTCCAGTGGCCGGTGCGGGCCATGCTCGCGGCCCTGCTGGCCGAGGAGGCGCCCGCCGAGAGCGAGCGGAGCCTGGCGGCGGCCCGCCGGGCCGTGCAGGCCGTCGGCGACGACCTGCCGGACGACCTGCGAGCGGACTGGCTGGGCCGGGCCGACGTGGCGGCGATCCTCGCCTGAGCGCGGCGATCCTCGCCTGAGCGCACGATCCACAACCGATCTGGCCCGACGGGCTCACGCTGGGCCCTCCGCGTGCCGAAGAGTCCTGGGAGAGCCGGGACCCGCCCGGCGCGCCCAGGGGAGTGACACGGGTGAGCACCGTTCTGGTCTGCGACGACTCGCCGCTGGCCCGCGAGGCCCTGCGGCGTGCCGTGGGCGGCGTCCCCGGGGTCGAGCGCGTGCTGGTGGCGGGCTCCGGCGAGGAGTGCCTGGCGCGCTACGGCAGCGAGGAGCCCGAGCTGGTGATGCTCGACGTCCGGATGCCCGGGATCGGAGGTGTGGAGGCAGCTCGGCGAATACTCGGCGCGGCGCCCCATGCAGCAGTCATCATGATGACGATGGCCGAGGACGTCGACGGCGTCGCCCGAGCGGTCAACGCCGGCGCCCGGGGGTATCTCGTCAAGGACGCGTCGCGGGAGGAGCTGGTCGCCATGGTGACCCAGGCCCTGCACGACGTCGCCGCCCGGCAGGTGCCGCGTGCCCGCCAGGTCGCCGAGGGCGGCGTCCCGCCGCTCACCGAGCGGGAGCTGCAGGTGCTGCGCGGCATGGGGCGCGGGCGCAGCAACTCCGAGATCGGCAAGGAACTCTACCTCTCGGAGGACACGGTCAAGACCCACGCGCGCCGGCTGTTCCGCAAGCTGGGTGCGGCCGACCGGGCGCAGGCCGTGGCGATGGGGTTCCGCTGGGGACTGGTCCGGTGAGGTGACCGTAACGTCGGGGGGCCCCGCGACGATCTCCTCTCGTACGGGAGTCGGCGGGCTTCCGGTCGACCTGGGGGGCCTGGCAGCGCTCGCGACGCAGGGGGACACCTCGGCGCGGGACGCACTGCTGGTGAACGTCCGGACGATGGTCCACCGGTACTGCCGTGCGCGGTTGGGGCGGCTGCCCGGAAGCGAGCACGCCGCTGACGACGTCGCCCAGGAGGTGTGCCTCGCCGTGCTGTCGGCACTGCCGCGCTACCGCGACGAGGGCCGCCCCTTCGAGGCGTTCGTCTTCGGGATCGCCGCCCACAAGGTCGCCGACGCGCAGCGCGCGGCGGTCCGGGCCGCGGTGCCCACCGAGGAGATGCCCGACGAACCCGACCTCGGGCCCGGTCCTGAGGACCACGCCCTCCGCAGCAGCGACGCGGCCCTGGTGCGCAGCCTGCTCGACCGACTGCCGCCGACCCAGCGTGAGCTGCTCATCCTGCGGGTCGCCGTCGGTCTGTCCGCCGAGGAGACCGGCAGCGCCCTGGGCATGTCGCCTGGCGCCGTCCGGGTCGCTCAGCATCGCGCGCTCGCCAGGCTGCGTGTCCTCGCGGCGGAGGTGGCGTCGTGATCCGGCAGAGTAGCGGCGGCGGCCTGGACCTGATCTCGGTGCAGCGCGACGACGAGCTGCTCGACCTGATCGGGCTGCGCCGCGCCCTGGCGGAAGATGACGAGGTGACCCGACTGCTGGCGGCCCTCGCCGCCGAGGTCGACGACGCCTTGCCGGCCCAGCCGACCCGGACATCCGACGTTGGCTCTGTGCCTGAGTCCGCACCGCTGCCGGTCGCCGACGCACCCGGCCTCGGTCGCCGGTTCGGCACGGCGGGGGTCGCAGCTGCCGTGCTGCTCGGTGGGTCGGTGGCTCTGAGCGGCGCTGCCGCCGCGGTCACGGGTGACCCGCTCGCGCCGTACAAGACGGTCGGGCACGCCGTCGGTAGCGTCGGCTCCGCTGTCGGGGACGCGCTGTCCTTCGGCGACGACGACCTGCCCGAGCAGGCTGCCCCCATCGCCCACCTGAACAAGCGGCTGGCCGGCGCGCGGGCCGCGCTCGCGCACGGGAACACCACCGAGGTGCGGGCGCTGGTCGACCAGCTGACCGCCGTGCTGGCGACCGACGAGCTGTCCGAGGAGCAGCGAGCAGCGCTGCAGCAGCGGCTCGACAAGCTCGAGGACTCGCTGTCGCGGGCGACTGCCGCAGACGGCGAGGGCAAGAGGCCCACGGACAAGGCGCCGGTGGACAAGGCGCCTACGGACAAGGCGCCGGTGGACAAGGCACCCGCGGACAAGGCGTCGGTGGACAAGGCACCGGCGGACAAGGCGCCGGTAGACAAGGCACCCGCGGACAAGGCACCGGCGGACAAGGCGCCCGACACCGGCGGCGACACCTCGGAGGCCACGCGCGGCACGACCGGCGGCGGCCGCACCGGGGGCCGGACCGACGTCGACGGCGGTGGAACCAATGCCTCGCAGCAGTCGACCGAGCTGGGCACCGAGCCGACGGAGCAGCGCGGACAGGCGGCGACCCGCGGCTAGAGTGAGGCGGTGGCCCCCGCCGACGACCTTCCTGCCGACGACCTCGAGCTCGACCGGCTCGCCCCGCTCGCCCTGACCTTCGACGACGTCCTGCTGCTGCCGCAGGAGACCGACGTCGTCCCCTCGGAGGTCGACACCACGTCACGGCTGACCCGCGAGGTCGACGTCGCCGTCCCGCTGCTGTCCGCGGCCATGGACACCGTCACCGAGGCGAGGATGGCGATCGCCATGGCCCGCCAGGGCGGCATCGGCGTCCTGCACCGCAACCTCTCGATCCAGGACCAGGCCCACCAGGTTGACCTGGTCAAGCGGTCCGAGGCGGGCATGGTCAGCGACCCGGTCACGGTGGGCCCGGACGCCACGATCGCCGAGCTCGACCGGCTGTGCGGCCTCTACCGGGTGTCCGGTCTGCCCGTGGTCGACCAGGAACGGCGGCTGCTCGGCATCGTCACCAACCGCGATCTGCGCTTCGTGCCGCCCGCCGAGTTCGAGACCCGCACCGTGCGCGAGCTGATGACCCCGATGCCGCTCGTCACCGCGCCGGTCGGCATCGCCGCCGCCGACGCCGCGGCCCTGCTCGCCAAGCACAAGATCGAGAAGCTGCCCCTCCTCGACGCCGCCGGCCGGCTGGCGGGGCTGATCACGGTCAAGGACTTCGTCAAGACCGAGCAGTACCCCCACGCCACCAAGGACGGCGAGAGCCGGCTGCGGGTCGCGGCGGCGATCGGCTTCTTCGGTGACGCGTGGGAGCGTGCCACGACACTGGTCGAGGCGGGCGTCGACGTGCTCGTGCCCGACACCGCCAACGGCCAGGCGCGGCTGATGCTCGACCTCGTGCGGCGCCTCAAGTCCGATCCCGCCACCCGCGACGTCCAGGTGCTGGGCGGCAACGTCGCGACCCGGGCCGGCGCGCAGGCGCTGGTGGACGCCGGGGTCGACGCGGTGAAGGCCGGCGTGGGCCCTGGCAGCATCTGCACCACCCGCGTCGTGGCAGGCGTCGGCGTCCCGCAGGTGACGGCCATCCACGAGGTGGCCAAGGCGTGCAAGCCGGCCGGCGTGCCGATCGTCGGCGACGGCGGGCTGCAGTACTCCGGTGACATCGCCAAGGCGATCGTCGCCGGCGCCGACACCGTCATGCTCGGCTCGCTGCTGGCCGGCTGCGACGAGAGCCCGGGCGAGCTGGTGTTCGTCAACGGCAAGCAGTTCAAGTCCTACCGAGGGATGGGATCCCTCGGCGCGATGGCCTCCCGCGGCAAGGTGTCCTACAGCAAGGACCGCTACTTCCAGGCCGACGTAAGCACCGACGACAAGATCGTGCCGGAGGGCATCGAGGGCCAGGTGCCCTACCGCGGCCCGCTCTCCGGGGTGGCCCACCAGCTGATCGGCGGGCTCGCGCAGTCGATGTTCTACGTCGGCGCCCACACGATCCCGCAGCTGCAGGAGCGCGGCCGCTTCGTGCGCATCACGTCGGCCGGTCTCAAGGAGAGCCACCCGCACGACATCCAGATGACCGTCGAGGCTCCCAACTACCAGTCGCGCTGACCCGCCGAGGGGACGACCTGAGTGACCGAGATCGAGATCGGCCGGGGCAAGCGCGGCCGCACGGCGTACGGCTTCGACGACATCGCGATCGTCCCGAGCCGCCGCACCCGTGACCCCGAGGAGGTGTCGGTCGCCTGGCAGATCGACGCCTACCGCTTCGAGATCCCGGTGCTCGCGGCGCCGATGGACTCCGTGGTGTCGCCCGCCACGGCGATCGAGATCGGCCGGCTCGGCGGGGTCGGCGTGCTCAATCTCGAGGGCCTCTGGACCCGCTACGAGGACCCCGAGCCGCTGCTCGCCGAGATTGCCGGCCTCGACGACGCCGAGGCGACCCGACGGATGCAGGAGGTCTACGAGCCGCCGATCCAGCCCGAGCTCGTCGCCCGGCGCATCGCCGAGGTGCGCGAGACAGGGGCCACGGTCGCGGCCGCTCTGTCCCCGCAGCGGACGGCGCAGCTCTGGAAGGCGGTGGTCGACGCAGGCGTCGACCTGTTCGTCATCAGGGGTACGACCGTCAGCGCCGAGCACGTGTCCGGCCGGGCAGAACCGTTGAACCTCAAGCAGTTCATCTACGAGCTCGACGTGCCGGTCATCGTCGGGGGCTGCGCGACCTACCAGGCTGCGCTGCACCTCATGCGCACCGGCGCGGCCGGTGTCCTCGTCGGCTTCGGCGGCGGCGCGTCGCACACGACCCGGTCGGTGCTCGGCGTCGCGGTGCCGATGGCCTCGGCGGTCGCCGACGTGCACGCCGCACGCCGCGACTACCTCGACGAGTCCGGCGGGCGCTACGTACACGTCATCGCCGACGGCGGTGTGGGCCGCTCCGGCGACGTGTCCAAGGCGATCGCCTGCGGAGCCGACGCCGTGATGATCGGCTCGCCGCTGGCCCGGGCCACCGAGGCGCCGGGCCGCGGCTTCCACTGGGGGTCCGAGGCGCACCACGCCGAGCTGCCCCGCGGCGAGCGGGTGCGGGTGGGCACCAGCGGCTCGTTGGAGGAGATCCTCACCGGGCCGTCGCGGGTGTCCGACGGGTCGATGAACTTCATCGGCGCGCTGCGCCGGGCCATGGCCACCACCGGCTACTCCGACGTCAAGGAGTTCCAGCGGGTCGAGGTGACGGTCGCCCGGTGACCTCGCGGCTCGGACCTGCGCAGCGGCAGGCGGCGCTGGACGCCGTGCCCCGCGACGAGCTGGACGTGGTGGTGATCGGCGGCGGTGTGGTCGGTGCCGGGGCGGCGCTCGACGCCGTCACCCGAGGGCTGAGCGTCGCGCTGTTCGAGGGGCGTGACTGGGCGTCGGGGACATCGAGCCGCTCGAGCAAGCTCGTGCACGGCGGCCTGCGCTACCTGGAGATGCTCGACTTCGGGCTCGTCCGTGAGGCGCTGCGCGAGCGTGGTCTCCTGGCGCAGCGGCTGGCCCCGCACCTGGTCCGCCCGGTGCCGTTCCTCTACCCGCTGCGGCACCGCGGGTGGGAGCGGCTCTACGCCGGCGCGGGCGTCGCCCTCTACGACATCCTCGGCGTCTCTTCGGGCAGCTCGCGCGGCCTGCCGCGGCACCGCCACCTCACCCGCAGCGGCGCGATCCGGGCCTGCCCCTCGCTTCGCCGCGACGCGCTGGTCGGGGCGATCCAGTACTACGACGCGCAGGTCGACGACGCCCGCCACACGATGGCGCTGGTGCGCACGGCGCAGTCGTACGGCGCACTGTGCGCCAACCGGGCCCGCGTCGTGGGCTTCCTCCGCGAAGGCGAGCGGGTCTCCGGCGTCCGGGTGCGGGACTTCGAGTCCGACACCGAGATCGAGGTCCGCGCCCGGCAGGTGGTCAACGCGACCGGGGTCTGGACGGACCTCACGCAGGCGATGGTCGGCGAGCGAGGTCAGTTCCACGTCCGCGCGAGCAAGGGCATCCACCTAGTAGTGCCCCGCGACCGGATCCAGTCGTCGACCGGGCTGATCCTGCGCACCGAGACGTCGGTGCTGTTCGTCATCCCGTGGGGCAGGCACTGGATCATCGGCACCACCGACACCGACTGGTCGCTCGGCAAGGCGCACCCGGCGGCGTCACGGACCGACATCGACTACCTGCTCGCGCACGTGAACGAGGTCCTGGTCACCCCGTTGACCCGCGAGGACGTCGAAGGCGTCTACGCCGGCCTGCGGCCACTGCTCACCGGGGAGTCCGAGTCGACCTCGCAGCTCTCCCGCGAGCACACGGTCGCTCACCCGGTGCCCGGCCTCGTGGTGGTGGCGGGCGGGAAGTACACGACGTACCGCGTAATGGCCAAGGACGCGATCGACGCGGTCAGCCACGGGCTGGACGAGAAGGTGCCGCCGTCGTGCACCGAGCGGGTGCCGCTCGTGGGTGCCGACGGCTACACCGCGACCTGGAACGCCCGACAGCGGCTCGCCGACCGGCACGGGCTGCACGTCGCGCGGGTCGAGCATCTGCTGCACCGGCAGGGATCGCTGGTGCACGAGGTGCTCGCGTTGGTGGACGACGACCCGTCCCTCGGTGAGCCGCTCGAGGGCGCGGACGACTACCTGCGGGCGGAGGTCGTCCACGCGGCCAGCCACGAGGGGGCCCGCCACCTCGACGACGTGCTGACCAGGCGGACCAGGGTCTCGATCGAGACCTTCGACCGGGGGGTGGCCGCCGCGCCGGTCGCCGCGAGGCTGGTGGCGCCGGTGCTGCGCTGGAGCCGCGGGCAGGTCAAGCGCGAGGTGGAGCACTACCTGGCCCGGGTGGAGGCCGAACGGCTCAGCCAGGAGCAGCCCGACGACCAGACGGCTGACACCGCGCGGCTCGGGGCGCCCGAGATCGTGCCGCTCGTCTGAGCTCGATCAAGACGTTTCCGCGAAACGTCGGTGCGCCGGAGCAGCACCTACGTGCGACGCTCGGACTCGTCCGCTAGCACCGAGACCGAAGATCGTCCTCTGGCCACACATTGCGTCGGCGGCCGCCGCGAAGTGCCTGCTCGCCGCGCTCGATGTCTCATGTCTGCGCGCCAGGACAGGCCATTGTGGTGCGGGGGAACGATCTTCGACCGTTGACAGAAGCCGACATGCCACGGCAGTGCCGGATCAGTTCTGCTCGGGAGCGGCACCTGCCCCGCATGGTCTATCAGTTGACAGCGGGTTTTTCGCCGCGGTGCCGCGCCTGCACGGCCTGGAAGACGTCGCCGTAATCGCCGACGACATCGCGCGGCACCGACCACACATCGGCCGTCGCGACCACGCCGACGACCCGAACCCGGAGCGTCGGCGCGTCGGCGCGCCCGGCGTCGAAGCCCCACTGGCGACAGTGACCGAGGATGCTCAGCCCGGAGACGATGACGTTGACGCCGTCCGGCACGTAGACATCGATGTTGCCGAAGCCGACGATCGCCGTGACGACAGTGTCCTCATGCTCGATCGTGGCGTCGCGGAGGTCGAGGTCGAGGTCGGCGAAGCCAGCGAAGGCGACCGGGCGGCGGGTCAATCGGATGCGGCCCCGGCGTACGACGTGACCGAATGCCGCACCCGTGAGTCGCAGCGACCGCCGGTCGGCTGCTGGGACGCTCGACCGTCGCGTCGGCAGGTCCGTGACCACCTCGGCCAGCTCGCCGTGCGTCCGGGCCGCCAAGGTCGTGCCGACCCGGTCAGCGAACTCCTCCAGCGTCAGTCGTCCGTCGACGAGCTGCCGGCGCAGGTGGGCCACCACCTCGTCGCGCTCCGCGTCGGAAGCACGCTGCGACGGATCGGCCACGCCCAGGGACGCTAGACCATCAGCCGCGCATCCCACCAGAGGTCAACTGCTCCAGTGGGGTCTAGGGTGACGCTCGCGATCGGCACCCACCGTGCGCTCTGACCGGACGCGACAATGCCTCGAAATCGGCTCGGTCCTACGCGGTGGCCGGGCGAGCAGGTCAGGTCGTAGGGGACTTCGGGTCCCTCTGCCGCTAGGACGACTCGGATGACCTTCCCGAGCACGGTGCGCCGAATTCGCAGCTGGCGCTAGAGGTGCCACGGAGGGCCGGTGCCCGACGCTGAACGGCGGCGGCTCGAACGTTGTCAGGGGGATCTGCTGCCCGGGTGATGCTGGGCTTGTCCGAACCCGGGTGCTCTAGGTGCCGGGTCGGCGCTGTGGGTCAGCCGCGTGTCGGTCCTTGATACCCAGCGCCGTGTAGGCGGTTGGGCGCTTGACCGCGGCTAGCGTGGTCGGTGGTTCTCCGGCGTGGCGCACAAAGTCGCGCGTCATGTGACTCTGGTCTGCGTAGCCGCAACGAGCGGCCAGGTCTGCGAGTGGTAGTGCTCCCAATCCGGCTGTGGCCCGTTCGAACCGCAGGACGCCCGCCGCCTCCTTGGGGCTCAGCCCGATCTCATCACGAAACCTGGTGGCGACGTACCGGTGGCTCCAGCCCGTCTCCGTGACCAACCGGCCGATCGACGCGCGCCCGCTGGTGCTCGCCAGCCTGTGCCACATCCATTGGATCCAGTCAGGCGTCGAGCGTGTCGCTTCGGCGCGGCGTGTCAACACCGTTTCGACCAGGCGAAGCCGGTCAGCCGGCGTCGCGGTCGCGCCGATCCGATCGGCGAGTGCCGAACCCAGGTCGGGGGCGATGTCGTCGATGGCTACCACGCGTCGCGCAAGCTCGCTTCCGGGGACACCGAGGATCCGGCGGACTCCCAGCGGCGTGAGATAGACCTGCACGCAGTCCTGATCGCCCGGGTGACGAGTGGTCGCGTGGCCTTGCGACGGCCCTGCAACGAACGATCCGTACGAGCGGTTTGCTCCCTCGCCGTCAGACAGATGGTCCACGGTCAATGGGCTGCCGAAGGAGAACACGACCGGAACCAGGGTGCCCGCAGCCTGACGCCGCATGACGGGCCCGGCGGACCGCTCGGACAGGTCAACGATGCCGGCGACGATGCCTGCCAACGGGGCGGCCGGGCGACGCCGTGCGAGCTCGACCGCGGCTGGCCCGTCCATCCGCCCATTCTCCACGGCGGCCCTCGGTCGGGTCAGAAATGTTCAAGCCAACCCGTTCCAGCACGGCGCAGGATCTGGCCATGCGCAAACTCCTCCTGATCGAGTTCATCACCGTCGACGGCGTCATGCAGGGGCTCGGATCCCCGGACGAGGACACCGACGGCGGGTTCACTCACGGCGGCTGGGGTGCACCGTACGCACCTGCCATTCACGAAGCCGTCGCCGATGCCGGTCCCAGCCGCACCTCAGCCTTCCTGTTCGGCCGTCGGACCTACGAGAAGATGGCAGCCTTCTGGCCCTACGAGCCCGACACCAGCCCGATGGCCAGCCAGCTCAACCGGCTGCCGAAGTACGTCGTGACCCACACACCCACCGATCTGGACTGGGACGGAGCCGTGTCTCTCCACGGCGAGCTCGACGTCTCGGTGAAGGCGCTGAAGGAGGAGGGCGAGGGCGACATCGTGGTGCTCGGGAGCGGAGATCTCGTCCAACAGTTGATGAAGTCGGACCTGGTGGACGAGCTTCGACTCTTCGTGCACCCACTGCTCCTCGGCACGGGAAAGCGACTGTTCCGCGGACTCCTCGAGCCACGCCAGTTGCGGCTGATGGCCTCGAGCACGACCAGCCGGGGCACCCTCGTCCTGGATTACGAGGTCATCCTTGCCTGAACTGCCGATCGAGCCCGCCACAGGACCGCCGCTCGCGAACTGGACCGCCGGTGTGCGCTCCAACTGCGGACTCCACCGCGCCAGGCGCCCACAGGAGGCCGGCCGGGAAGGAGACACGCACCATGACGGACGGCGCCGTACGGGCGATGACGTGGAACACCTGGTGGCGCTTCGGGCCGGACTGGCAGCAGCGCCAGCACGGCATCAGGGCGACCATCCAGCAGGTGGCACCCGACGTCGTCGCCCTCCAGGAGGTGTGGGCCGACACCCGCACCAGCCACGCGCACGAGCTGGCTGCTGACCTCGGCATGCACGCCGTGTTCGGCGCCCCCTCCTACCCGGCGGCACCGCGCGACGATCCGGACCACGCCGGGACGGACCTGGGCATCGCCCTGCTGAGCCGGTGGCCGGTGCTCCGACCACCGCACGCACGTCATGCCCGCACGGCACCGCGACTGGGACCCGGTCGTGCTGGTCGTCCGGGTCGACCCCGGCCGGTCCACTGCCCGTCGTCGCAGCGTGCTTCGAGTACGCGGTCCCCTACACCGACGACCGGATCGCCCAGGGAGCCTTCGCGGCAGAGCTGGCGACTGACCCACGGCTCGACGGGCCGTGCCCTGTCCTATTGATGCGCGACCTCAACGCAGCTGTCGGGTCACGCGTGCTCCGGCCCGTGGTGGACGTCCTCACCGACGCCTGGTCGGCCGGCGGCGGCGCGGAGGACGCCGTCACGCTGCCCTCGACGACCCCCAGGCGCCCCTGGCTGCAGGGCCTCAGCTGATCGACCAGCGGATCGACCACATCTTCTTCCGGCCGGGCCGTGAGGACCAGCACGTCCGGGTCGACGGCGCGCAGATCGTCGGCGACCCGGTCGACGAGGTCCACCCTCCGACCACCTCGCCGTCGTCGCCGACCTGAGCTGGAGGGAGTGACGGCGGCAGGTGCGCCTGCGTCAGGCGGCGCTGACCGGCCGGGGCTCGGTGCGGCCGTCACGCGCGACACGTCGTGCCGTCGTCCGTCCGACGAGGTGCTTGACGACGTACGCCGCATCGCGACCCGCGCCGCCGACCAGCATCGAGGAGAACGCGAACTGGAAGGCGAGCCCGACGAAGTAGAGCCCCGGCGCCGACTCGACCACGCCGCGCCGCTCCAGCGGCCAGCCGTCCTCGTCCAGGACCGGCAGGTCGATCCACGAGAAGTCCTGCTGGAAGCCGGTGCACCACACGACGTTCGCGACGTCGAGCACCCGTCCGTCGGCCAGCACCGGCTGCCCGTCCCGGACGCCTTCGGTGCGCTGCCCGGTCAGCTCGACCCCGACCCGGGCGAGGTCGGACTTCTTGAACCGGATCAGCGGGCCGCCGTGCGCCCGGACGTGCGGCCGGATCTTGCCGCCGATCGGACCGCGCAGCGTCAGGACGTGGCGGGCGACGAAGAGCAGCACCGGGAACGCCACCCGAGCGGCCGGCCTCTCCAGCCGGAACGGCACCTCGCCGTGGATGTGGCCGCTCAGCACCACCGGGTGGCCAGCCGTCCCGGCCTCGAAGGCGATGTCACCGCCCGAGTGCGACGCACCGACGACGAGGACCGGACCGGGCTGCAGCTGCGCCGGGCGCTTGTAGTCGCTGGAGTGCAGCTGTCGGACCGCCGGGTCGAGGTCGCCGGCGAAGGCGGGCACCAGCGGCGTACGCCCGAAGGTCCCGGTCGCGACCACCACGTTGTCGCACGTCCAGACCGTGCCGTCGGTGCAGGTGACCCGGTAGCCCTCGTCCAGGGCACGCAGGCGGCGCACTCGGACCCCGCTGCGGACCGGCAGGTCGAAGCGCTCGCGGTAGGTCTCGAGGTAGTCGGCCATCTGGTCCTTGGTGGGGTAGGCCGAGCGTGCGGCCGGAAACCGCATGCCGGGCAGCGAGTCCGCCAGGGCCGGGCTGTAGAGCCGCAGCGAGTCCCAGTGGCTGCGCCAGTTGTCGCCGACCCGCTCGTGCGCGTCCAGGACGACGAAGTCCTGGCCGCGCCGGGCGAGGTGGTACGCCGTCGACAGCCCGGCCTGGCCGGCTCCGACGACGACGGTCGTGACGTGCTGCTCTGCGGTGCGCTCCATGGCGGCCTCCTCGTCCATGCCCGGGACGCTAGGCGGGTGCGGGCCCGGCGGCTTCGGTGAAAGCACCCAACCGCCGACGACAGCGATGGGTGGGTGCGCGCACCGGGTTGGCTCAGACCAGGTGGTGCTCGTAGGCCCATGCGGTTGCCGCCGACCGCGACGGCAGCTCGAGCTTGGCCAGGATGTTGCTGACGTGGCGGTCGACCGTGCGCTCGCTGAGCACGAGGTCGGCGGCGATCGCCACGTTGGTCCGGCCGGTCGCCACGAGCCGCAGCACCTGCATCTCCCGCGGGCTCAGCCCCCCGGCGACCGGTCCTGCAGTCCCGGCGACCCGGTCCAGCTCGGCGACGTCCACGACCGCCCCCAGGGCGACCAGGCTCGTGCGGGCGCCGGCCAGGTCGAGCCGGGCGGCGTCCTCGTCGCCGAGCTGCCGGCGGGCCAGCCCGATCAGGAGCTGGGTGCGTGCCCCGTCGTAGCGGGCCGCCAGGGCCTGCCACTCCTCGGCGGCCGTGTGCAGCGACTCCAGCGCGGCAGCCGGCTCGTCGTCGGCCAGCCGCACCGAGCCGGTCGCGTGCGCAGCGACCGCCCGCAGGGTGGGCGACCCGAGCTCGGCGGCGGTGGCGGCCAGCTCCTCGGCGGCGTGGTGCGCGTCGGTGACGTCGCCGGCGGCGAGCACGATCTCGACGTACGCCCGAAGGATCCGTGCCCGGGCCAGCGGTTCGGCCGTCTCGGCCGCGGCGCTGCGGACGGCGGTGACCGCTGCGTCGACCCGTCCCTGGCCGAGCCGCAGCAGGGCCAGCCCCGGCTGCGGGTAGTGGCCGCAGGCGCTCGCACCGGCGTACGCCGCCTCCGACTCGTCGACCCGCCCGCACAGCCGGTGCAGCTCGCCGAGCTGGTACATCGCCATGCCCAGCGCGGGATGCGCCGGCGCGGAGAGCCGCTCGCAAGCGAGCTTCGCCTCGCGCACGGCCGCCGGCCACTCGCCGGTCAGCTGCAGCACCTCGGACCGGTGCACCAGGCACTGCCCCCGGTAGGGGACCAGCTCCGGCTGCGACTCGCACCAACGGCTCAGAGCGGCGGTCCACTCGCGGACCCGGCGCAGGTCGAAGACCTCGTGGCAGGTCTCGATGACCGCGCAGTAGATGATCCCGCCGGCGATCGGGCCGACCTCTCCGGCGGAGACCGACGCGAGCACCTCGTCCAGCAGGGCCAGGCCGCCGGTCCGGTCGCCGCCGCGCACCAGGGCCTGACCCTGCCCGTGCCGGGCCAGCGCGACCAGGTCGGCCTCGGCGAACCGCTCGCCGATCTCGGCGGCCTGCTCGAAGATGGCGTACGCCGCTGCTGCGCCGCCGTCGAACATGGTGGCCAGCGCGGTCGGAAGCATCAGGAAGCCGCGCTCGGGGCAGTCGACGGCGGCCTCGGTGACCAGCCGCTTGGCCCGCGCCACCCAGCCGCTGCCGCGGGCGTACTCGCCGCCCAGCAGGAGCGCCATCGACAGCCAGAACCCGCAGCGCGCCGCCCGTGCCGGATCGCCCCGGCGGAGGTGCTCGCGGTGCGCGTCCTCCCAGGCCGCGGTGCTCAGGTCGCCCCGGCCAGCCAGGTAGGCGGCGGTGGCCAGCAGCTCCAGGTCGGCCGGGTCGAGCGGTGAGCTGGCGGACGCGTCCACGAACGCGTCGGCCGCGGTGGCCCATGCCCGGGCCCGGACGGCTGCCCGGCCGCGGTCCAGAGCGCCCTCAGTCGTGGCGGTCACCTCCCGGAGGATCCGCCCGGGCCGGGGCACCGTCAACCGGGCAACCTCACCCGGGGTGGGTCAGGCCGCGGTGGGTCAGGCCCGCCGGTAGCGGAGCATCACGCTGCCGGTCGTGGTCGGCACCGACTCATCGCCCGGACGCCCTGTCGGCGATCATTACTCACGAGTAACCTGACGCTCATGACAGTCCAGGCCGAGCACACCGGGCTGGTAGGCGCCGTGGTGTCCACCTCCGGCGAGACGGTGACCACGCGGGCCCCCTTCGACGGCACCGAGGTGGCGCAGCTGCCGGTCTCGACGGAGACCGACGTCGACACCGCCTTCGCCAGCGCTCGCGAGGCGCAGCGCGCGTGGGCGGCCCGGCCGGTCGCCGAGCGGGCCCGCGTGCTGCTCGGGCTGCACGACCTGGTGCTCGCCCGCCAGGACGAGGTGCTCGACCTCGTGCAGACCGAGAGCGGCAAGGCTCGCCGGCACGCGTTCGAGGAGGTCGTCGACGTCGCGCTCAACGCGCGCTACTACGCCCGCACGGCCGCACGCGAGCTGCGGCCGGCCAGGCGGGCCGGTCTGGTGCCGGTGCTCTCGCAGGTGCACGAGCTGCGCCACCCCAAGGGCGTCGTCGGCATCGTCTCGCCGTGGAACTATCCGCTGACCCTCGCCGCGTCCGACGCGCTCCCGGCCTTCGTCGCCGGTAACGCCGTCGTGCACAAGCCCGACACCCAGACCGCGCTGACCGCGCTGTGGGTGCGGGCGCTCGCCGTCGAGGCCGGGCTGCCCCCGGACCTGTGGCAGGTCGTGCTCGGTGACGGGCCGACGGTCGGGGCCGCGGTGGTCGACCGCGGCGACTTCGTCTGCTTCACCGGGTCGACCCGGGTCGGGCGGGAGGTCGCCGAGCGCTGCGGCCGGCGCCTGGTGGGCTGCTCGCTCGAGCTCGGCGGCAAGAACCCGATGCTCGTCCTCGAGGACGCCGACCTGGACCGGGCGGCCGAGGCCGCGGTGCGCGACTGCTTCACCGGAGCGGGTCAGCTCTGCGTGTCGCCGGAGCGGTTGTACGTCGCCGAGCCGGTCCACGACGGCTTCCTCGACCGGTTCCTCGCCCGGGTGCGCACCGCCCGGCTGGGCACCGCCTTCGACTACTCGGTCGACGTCGGGTCGCTGCTCTCGCAGGCCCAGCTGGACCGGGTGGCCGCGCACGTCGACGACGCCGTGGCCAACGGGGCCACCGTGCTCGCCGGGGGCCGGCCGCGCCCAGACATCGGGCCGCTCTTCTACGAGCCGACCGTGCTCGCCGGGGTCACCGAGGACATGGCGCTCTGCCGGGCTGAGACCTTCGGCCCGGTCGTCGCGGTCCGGGCCGTGGCCGACGAGCACGAGGCGGTCCGGCTGGCCAACGACTCGACGTACGGCCTGCACGCCTCCGTGTGGACCCGCGACGTCTTCCGCGGTCGTCGGGTGGCCTCGCGGATCGAGACCGGCACGGTGTCGGTCAACGAGACCTACGGTGCGGCGTGGGGCGCCACCGCGGCGCCCATGGGCGGCCGCAAGGATTCCGGCCTCGGCCGGCGGCACGGCCGAGAAGGCCTGCTGAAGTACACCGAGCCGCAGACCGTCGCCGTGCAGCACCTGGTGCCCTTTGCGCCGCCGGACCGGATCCCCTTCGAGACGTGGGCGCGAGGCTTCACCGCCGCGCTGCGGGTGCTCAAGGCGGTCGGCCGGCCGTGACCACCGACCCCGGCACCCACGACTACGACGTCATCGTGGTCGGGTCCGGGTTCGGCGGGTCGGTGACCGCGCTGCGGCTCTCGGACAAGGGCTACCGGGTCGCGGTGCTCGAGGCCGGGCGGCGCTTCGCCGACGACGAGTTCGCCCGGACGTCGTGGGACGTGCGGAAGTTCCTCTGGGCGCCGCGCCTCGGCTGCTTCGGCATCCAGCGGATCCACCGGCTGCCGGACGTCACGGTGCTGGCCGGCGCCGGCGTGGGTGGCGGCTCGCTGGTCTACGCCAACACGCTCTACCCGCCCGACGACGCGTTCTACGACGACCCCCAGTGGCGCGAGGTGGCCGACTGGCGGGCCGAGCTGGCGCCGCACCTCGAGACCGCGCGCCGGATGCTCGGTGTGGTCACCAACCCGACGGTCACCCCGAGCGACGAGGTCGTCCGCCAGGTGGCGCAGCAGATGGGCGTCGGTGACACCTTTCGCCTGACGCCGGTCGGCGTGTTCTTCGGCGAGGGACCGGGCGTGCGCAGCCCCGACCCCTTCTTCGGTGGTGCCGGCCCCGAGCGCACCGGGTGCCTGCAGTGCGGGTCGTGCATGACGGGATGCCGGTACGGCGCCAAGAACACCCTGCCCAAGAACTACCTGTGGCTGGCCGAGCGCGCCGGCGCCGAGGTGCTGCCACTGACCACGGTGACCGCGCTGCGGCCGCTGGCCGACGGCTGGGCCGTCGACACGGTGCGGACGGGCGCGTGGCGGGCCCGGCGGACCGCGCGCACGGTGACCGCCGGCCAGGTGGTGCTGGCGGCGGGGACCTACGGGACGCAGCGGCTGCTGCACCGGATGCGCGACACCGGGCGGCTGCGCAACCTCTCGCCACGGCTGGGCGAGCTGACCCGCACCAACTCCGAGTCGCTGCTCGGGGCGACGACCCGCCGCCGCGGCCGGGTCGACTACAGCTCGGGCGTGGCGATCACGTCGTCGTTCCGGCCGGAGCCCGAGACGCACGTCGAGCCGGTGCGCTACGGCGCCGGGTCCAACCTGATGGGCCTGCTCTCGACGGTGCTCACCGAGGGGGGCGGACCCCGTCCGCGGGCGCTGACCTGGCTCACCGAGCTGGCCCGCCACCCGGCGCGCGCCGCGCGCACGGTGTGGGTGCGCGGGTGGTCGCAGCGGACCGTGATCGCGCTCGTCATGCAGTCGCTGGACAACAGCCTGGTCGTCTCCGGCCGCCGCGGGCTCCTGGGCTGGCGGCTCACCAGCCGGCACGGGCACGGCGAGCCCAGCCCGACCTGGATTCCGGCCGGCAACGAGGCCGTCCGGCGGATGGCTGCCGTGATGGGCGGCGAGCCCGGCGGCAGCTGGCTGGACCTCACCGGCTCGCCGGTGACGGCGCACTTCCTCGGCGGCGTCACGATCGGGACCGACGCCGAGCACGGGGTCGTCGACGGCTGGCACCGGGTGTTCGGCCATCCCGGCCTGCACGTCGCCGACGGGTCGACGGTGTCGGCCAACGTGGGCGCCAACCCGTCGCTCACCATCACCGCGCAGGCCGAGCGGGCGATGGCCTTCTGGCCGGTCCGCGGCGAGCCCGACCCCCGGCCGCCGGTGGGCGCGCCCTACGCGCCGGTCCCGCCGGTCGCCGCGGCGCAGCCGGCCGTCCGCTGAGCCATCCTGGTCGGGTGCGCAGCGACCCGATGCTCCGGCGAGTGGGCGGCGCGGACGGCGCGCTGGTCCGTGACCTCATGACCGAGGCGTGGGGCTCCCTCGTGGTGGCCCGGCGCGGCGAGGCCGTGGACGTCACGGGCCTGCCCGGCTTCGTCGCCCGGCTCGACGGTGCGGAGGTCGGGCTGGCTCTGGTCGCGGTCCGCGACGACGACTACGAGGTCGTCGCGATCTCCACCCGGGTCGAGGGCCGCGGCGTGGGCAGCGCCCTGCTCGCCCGGTGCGTCGACGACGCCCTGGCGCAGGGCTGCCGCCGGCTCTGGCTGTGCACCACGAACGACAACGTCCGCGCCCTCGCCTTCTACCAGCGCAACGGGCTGGACCTGTGCGCGTTCCGGCGCGGCGGGGTCGCCGAGTCGCGGCGGGTCAAGCCGTCGATCCCGCTGCACGACGTGGCCGGTGTGCCGATCGCGCACGAGCTGGAGCTGGAGCTGGTGCTCGAGCCGGCGCCAGGAGGGTCGCGACGGGGCGGCCGGGTAGGAGGGCCGGCATGACCGTCTCGATCGTGCCCGGGTGGACCGCCGACGACATCCCCGACCTCACCGGCGTCCGGGCCGTCGTGACCGGCGCGGCCTCCGGGCTCGGCGAGGCGACGGCGGTCGAGCTGGCCAGGCACGGCGCGCGCGTCGTCCTCACCGCCCGGTACGTGCAGCTGCAGCCGGCGTGGGCCGCCCCGGGTCAGGCGTCGACGTAGACGTCGAAGCCGGGCACCTCGCGGAAGCCCAGCCGGGCGTAGAGCCGGGCCGCGCGGTCATCGTCGGGGTTGAGCCAGGCCAGGTCGGCCCCCTCGTCGCGGGCCCAGCGGACCAGGTGGCCGGTCAGCGCGGCGCCGATGCCTCGCCGCCGGTGCTCGGGGAGCACACCCACGCCGAATATGCCGACGCTGGGCCCGCCGGCGCCGGTCGAGAGGGCTCCGTAGCCGACGCCGGCTGCCTCGCCACCGGCGGTCGCGAGCACCGGGCGGAAGCCGTCGGCGCCGAGTATCGGCCGCGCGTAGTCGGTGATCGGGCCGAGCTCCTCGTCGAACGCGGCGGCGTCGACCCGGGCGTAGGCCTCCAGGTCGGCGGGGCCGGCCGGCCGGACCAGCACGCCCGCGGGCTCGGCCGGCTCGGGCAGGTCGGCGGTCGCCAGCGCCATGGCGCGCTTGGTGAGCAGCTTCCGGCCGTACGGCCACGCCATGCCCTGGGGGACCCGGATGCCCCACGGGACGTCCCGCTCGGCGTACCACCGGCGGACCGCGGCGATGTCCACGGCGTCGACCTCGGTGTCCGCCGTGACGTCCGCGCTGTTCCATTGCGGCACCCGCAGGCCGCTGGACATCAGCCGGATGCCGGGCAGCTGCACGGCGCCGCCGCCCCCCCGCTCCCGGAGCCGGCCCTCCCGCTCGGCCAGGTCGGCGTGCGCCGCCCGGACCCGGCGCGCGAGGTCGTCCGGCCGAGAGGCGGAGCCGGCTCCCCTGCTCCGATCGCCGGCCCCGCCCGTTGTCCCTTCGGAGCGGGGAGGCTCGCCGGATTGCCTCGGGTCGGAACTTTCTCCGTGGGGTCCGGTCACCGGACCGTCACCGCCGGTGCGTCGCTGCTCCACGACTGCCACAGGGCGGCATAGGCGCCACCCGCCTCGACGAGCTCGTGGTGCGACCCGAGCTCGCTGACCACGCCGTCCTCCACCACCGCGACCCGGTCGGCGTCGTGCGCCGTGTGCAGCCGGTGCGCGATGGCCACGACGGTCCGCCCGTGCAGGACAGCGCCCAGCGACCGCTCGAGGTGGCGGGCCGATCGCGGGTCGATCAGCGAGGTCGCCTCGTCGAGCACCAGCGTGTGCGGGTCGGCGAGCACGATCCGGGCCAGCGCGAGCTGCTGCGCCTGGGCGGGCGTCAGCGGGCGGCCGCCGGAGCCGACTTCGGTGCCGAGCCCGTCCGGCAG
>DATHAP010000070.1 GCA_035489715.1 Actinomycetes bacterium | reverse complement strand
GACGAGCGGGCCAACGTCCTCGACGTCACGGCGACGATCGTCGACCTGGCGGTCCGCGGGCACCTGCGGATCGAGGAGCAGCCGCGCAAGGGGCTCTTCCGGTCCCGCGACTGGCTGCTCGTGAAGCTGCCGGACGGCAAGGGAGACCTGGTGGAGTACGAGCGGCTGCTCTACAGCGGGCTGTTCGAGAGCAGTGACGCTGAGGGCAGGGTGCTGCTGTCGTCGCTGAAGCAGAAGTTCGCGGCCCGGCTGGCCCGGGTGCAGTCGGCGCTGTACACGAACGTCACCAGCCAGGGATGGTTCCGCGGCCGCCCCGACAAGGTGCGCGGCCGGTGGCAGGTCGCCGGGGTCGTCGTCGCGATCGCGGGCGGCTGGCTGACCTTCCTCCTCGGTCGCCGGCTGCACTGGGCACCGGTCGGCATCGCGCTGACGCTGATCGGCGTGCTGCTGTTCGTCCTCGCCCGCCGGATGCCGGCGCGCACCGCCAAGGGATCGGCGATGCTCGCCCAGGCCCGCGGCTTCCGCGAGTACATCGCCACCGCCGAGGCCGAGCAGCTGCGCTTCGAGGAGCGGGCCGACATCTTCAGCCGCTACCTGCCCTTCGCGGTCGTCTTCGGCGAGGCGGACCGGTGGGTCAAGGTGTTCGGGCCCCTCGCGGCGGCAGCGGGGGGCACCGCGGCCACCTCACCGGCCTGGTACACCGGCCCGAACGGCTGGAGCTCCGACCACTTCTCCGACTCGCTCGACGGCTTCACCTCGTCCGCGTCGGGCACCATCGCGGCCTCCACGCCGTCGTCGTCGGGCGGGTCCGGCTTCAGCGGCGGCTCGTCCGGCGGTGGTGGCGGCGGTGGCGGCGGCGGGTCGTGGTGACCGGCTCGGCGCGACGTACGCCTCACCTGGTGCCTCGCGGGCGGCCCTATCCAGTGGCCGGCTGGAAGCTGTCGACCGCGACCTGCCAGACGTCCTGGCTCGCCGACCAGTCGGCCTCGGGGGTCGACAGGTAGATGGCGTAGCCGTGGTCCTTGTCGGTGACGACACCGCGGTTGCGCACGTGCGTGCCACTGCCGAAGGTGAACTCCCAGTCGGCGGCCTTCCAGTCGTTGTAGTCGACCGTCTCGATGCTGATCCGCTGGTAGTTGGGCAGCCGGGCGCTGACCGACTCCTCCTGCCGCTCCCAGTCCTTCTTGGGGTCACCCTTGGGCTGGTCGGTCTGGTCGATCCGGATGAACCGCGAGGTGCCCGGCTCCTTGATGTCGACGGCGGTGGCGCTGGACTGCTCGGCCTGCCAGCCCTGCGGGACGGCCAGCGAGAAGCCTGAGGCGTCCTCGTAGACCTGGTAGCCGTCCGGGACACCGGCCGGCTGCTCCTCCGGGGTTGTCTCCGGCGCCGAGCTGGTCGACTCCTGCGCGGTGGTCTGGGGTGCCGAGGCCGACGACGGCGTCTGCTTCGGCTCGGCCCGCGGGTCCTCGCCGCCGCCGTCGTCGTCGAGCAGGGCGAAGCCGACCAGGCCACCGATCAGCAGCATCGCGACCAAGAGGGCGGCCAGCAGGCCAGCCGATCGCCTGCGCTGGGGGGCGTACTCGCTCTCGTAGGTCGTGCGCGGCCCGTCCCTCGGCGGGGGCGGAGCTGCGGTGGGGGCGCCGGCGACGGGGAGCGCCTCCGTACGTCCGGCCCGGTCGAGAGCGATCGCCGCAGCGGCGGGCACCGCCGTCGCAGCGGTCGAGCGGTCGGCAGCGGCCTTGGTGAGCAGCGCACGCGCGGTCGGGATGTCGATGCGCTCGTCCGGGTCCTTGGTGAGCAGACCAAGGATCGCCTCGCGCAGCGGGCCCTCTACACGAGGCGTCGGGACCGGGTCGGAGATCACGGCGGTCAGCGTGGCCAGTGCGTTGTCCGCGTCGAAGGGCGGCCGCCCCTCGACCGCGGCGTAGAGCGTCGCGCCGAGCGACCACAGGTCGGCGACGGCGCCGGGCCGCTTGCCGCGCGCCTGCTCCGGCGACATGTACGACGGGGAGCCCAGCACGACGCCGGTCGACGTGAGCGCGGGGTCGCCAGCCATCGTCGCGATGCCGAAGTCGGTCAGCACCGCGCGGCCCTCGGCCGTCAGCAGGACGTTGCCCGGCTTCACGTCACGGTGGACCACGCCTTCCTGGTGCGAGATCTCGAGCGCGCCGAGCATCTCGAGGCCGATCTGGGCCACCCGGTGCGGCGGGAGCGGCCCGTCCTCGCGCAGCACGGTGCTCAGGCTGCGGGTGGGCAGCAGCTCCATGACGATGTAGGGGCGGCCGTCCTCCTCGACGACGTCGTAGGTGGTGACCACGTTGGGGTGGCTGAGCCGCGCAGTCGCCCGGGCCTCGCGCATCGTCCGCTCGCGCAGCTCGGCCTGCTCCTTCTCGCCGACCTCCGGCGGGAAGCGGACCTCCTTCACGGCGACCGCACGACCGAGCAGCTCGTCGGTGCCGGCCCACACGGTGCCCATCCCGCCGCTGCCGATGGACTTGTCCAGCCGGTAGCGGCCGCCGATCGTGCGGGTCGGGGCGTCTGAGGCACTCATCCGCCGCCCCTTACCCAGCGGGTGGAAGTCATGCACCCGGCCTGGCAAGGCCATCGGCAGCCGGAGGCCCGACGGGAAACCGGGAAGGAGGTGCGGACGGCTCGCGTTAGGATGGGGGCACAACTGAACATGGGGGTGAATGGTCTCGACTTCGGATGTCGTGCCAGGGGAAGCGGGCCGAGGATGGCCGGGATGATCTCGGAAACCATGCCCGGCAAACCAACAAGCGCCGATTCCAATCAGCGCGCCTACGCTCTCGCTGCCTAAGTAGCGCCAGAGCAGGCTGTCAGCCCGGGAGTGCCTTCGGCCCGGTGTCTGGCATCAGCTAGAAGGCTCCACCGCTCGGTCCGGTCGCGGGACCGAGCGGGAAACCTCACAGCGACTGGGCCCGTCAGCAGCTCGCCTGCGTGACTGCTGGGGCCGAGAAAATCAGCTGCAGGCTGCGCCCGGAGAAGCCCTGGCTCCGCACCGAAGGACGCGGGTTCGATTCCCGCCACCTCCACCAATCCATGCCGACCACTCGCGGCTACTCCTCGGCGAAGGTCCACCAGAGCGCGCGGAAGTTGTCGGCCTCCACCTCGGCCACCCGCGAGACCCGCTCGACGATGCCGGCGGTGGTGATCCGGACCATGGCGGCGTGGCCGCCGGCCCAGACCCGGACGACGAACGAGTCCGCGTCCTCCCAGACCGGGTCGCCGAAGTATCCGCCGGGAGTCGTGTAGCGCGCCAGGGCGGTGCTGGTGACGGCGTCGCGGATCTCCAGGTAGCTGGGCCCTATGCCGTCGGACCGGATGTCCGTGGTGACCATGTGGGCGCGGTCGGTGGAGAAGGTCAGCGGCACGTCGGTGCAGCTGCGCCAGAACCGCGTCGAAGGATCGCGCAGCTCGCGGTAGGAGAGGCACATCCCGTCGAATCCGTCGTCCTGGTCCTTCACCGCCACCACCGCCCGGTCGGCACGGATGTCCGCCTGCAGCATGCGCTTGCGGAACAGGAGGTCGGTCGACGCGGCTCCCGGCCGGAACCACAAGGTGCGGGAGGGCTGGAAGCCGGTCACCAGGATCCGGCGCCCGACGTCCGCGACGTCGAGGTAGCCCTTCCGCCAGACGCTGCCGATCAGCGAACCGTCGCGGACGTGGGCAGCCACCAGCCTGGTGCGCTCCCGGCCGTGGACGGTCCAGGCCAGCATGGTGCCGTCCGGCGAGAGCCGCGGCGCCGTCGCCGCCGACGGCAGCCGGCGGATCGTCCTGACGGTGCCGTCGAGACGCACGAGCCACAGGGTCGATGCGCCGTCCGAGGCCCGGGTCGTCGTGACGACGTACCCGCGATCCGTGGTGCCGACCAGCCGGGGACGGCCGGGAAGGTCCGGCCTGATGACCTTGTAGCCGTCCTGGTCCCCGGTCCGGACCACGATGTCGCGGCCATCGGTGTGCACCAGCGTCGTGCCTGGCCCCGGCGGCAGCGCGGCAGGGTCGATGACGACGTCCGGCGCGCGGCTGCTCCTGGCGGCGGAGGCCGCACCTGGCGGACCACCGGCAAGCGCCAGGCCGAGGCAGAGGACGGCGGCGGCGAGCAGGAGACGACGGGCGGCGAAGCGGTCCACCCGGCGAGCATGGCAGAGCCTGATCCCTGTGGCGATCAAGGTCGTCCCGCGGCGCGGTCACCGGTGCACGGAGGCGGAGGACGCCCAGTCGTGCCGGACGAGGGCGCGTACAAGGAGGCGACGGCTGCCAGCTCGTGGTCCGCCATGGGCTGCACCGACGGCGGCTTCTACTGCAGCGGCCATGTCGTGGACACGCGTCTCCGGCTCCGCGCCGCCTGACCTACCGGGTGAAGTCGACCTCGGAGGTCGGGGTCACCTCGCCCTTGCGCCCGGGCGCCGACGCCCAGCTCCAGTACGTGTTGGTGTAGGCGATCGACTCGGCCGGACCGACCGGGAAGCCCCACTCGCGCATGTCCTCGGTGGTGTGCGCGTCGGCGACCAGCGTGGCGTCGTACCCGCGCACAAGGGCACCGTGCAGGGTGCCGCGGATGCACTCCTCGGTCTGGGCACCGGTGACAACCAGCCGGCCGACGCCGCGCTCGGCGAGCCGCTCCTCGAGGTCGGTGTCCTCGAAGGAGTCGGCGTACTGCTTGTGGACCAGCGGCTCGTCGTCCAGCCGGACCAGCTCGGGCGCGTACTCCCACTGGGGTGAGCCCTTCGGCATGTTCTCCGGGTCGTTGTGCTGCACCCACACCACGGACACGTCCTCGGCGCGGGCCTTCGCGAGCAAGGCCTGGATGTTGCCGATCACCAGGTCGCGCTCGTAGGCGCCCGAGGTGTTGCCTTGCTGCACGTCGATGACGAGCAGCGCGGTGCCGGGGCGGTCGTCGAGGGTCGTCATGGGACCAGCCTAGGAAGAGACTCCGACAGCCGCCCCGGAGTAGAGCTCCGGCCGCGGGGGCAGCACCACGTCGACCCAGCCCCCGGTGCGGTAGGCCTCCACCGCGCAGGAGGCGACGACGGTCGCCGCGAAGCCGTCCCACGCGGTCGCGCCGGGGAAGGCGTGACCACCGTGCAGCGCGTCCACCCAGCCCTGCAGCTGCAGGCGGTAGGCCTCGGCGAAGCGGCCGAGCCACAGCTCCGGCAGGTCGACGCCGCGCGCGAAGGCCTTGGAGCGGGTGATGAACGCCCCGTCCCCCAGCACCGCCTGCCCGTGCGAGCCGGTCACCCGGCAGACGACCTCGTAGCCGTACTGCGCGTTGGCGAAGGCCTCGACCTCCACCACGACGCCGCTGGCGGAGCGCAGCACCACCAGGATCGGGTCGTGCTGCCCGCCGGGGGTGAGCGGACCGGGGCGCCCGGCCACCACCATCACGGAGGCGTACTCCTCGTCGAGCAGCCAGCGGCAGATGTCGAGCTCGTGCACGACCATGTTGGTCAACGTCCGCTCGGTCTCCAGGCCGTAGGGCGCGCTGGTGTTGCGGTGCACGTTGTGCACGACCAGCGGCTCGCCGATGCCCTCCGCGGTGAGCTCCTGCTTGAGCTGGACGTAGCCGGGGTCGAAGCGGCGCATGAAGCCCAGCTGGACGAGCCGCTGCCCGCGCGCCACCTCGGCGTCGAGCACGGCGCGGGCGTCCGCCTCGGTCGTGGCCAGCGGCTTCTCGCAGAGCACCGGCTTGCCGGCGGGCAGCCCGAGCAGGAGCTGCTCGGCGTGGACGCCGTCGGGCGACGCGAGCAGGACGGCGTCGACGTCGTCGGCCTGGAACACCGCGGGCACCGTGGGCACGCTGCGCGCGCCGAGATCGGCCGCCAGCGCAGCGGCCCGGTCCGCGTCGGCGTCGAACAGGACGCTGACCGCCGAGCCGGACACCACCCGGGCCAGGTTCAGCGCGTGCGACGTGCCGATGTTGCCGACGCCCACGACGCCGACCCGCACCGTCATGCCGCCCCGCTCCTCGGCTGCATCCCGGCTGCCCGGTAGAGGTCGTCGATCAGCTCCATCGTCACGACCGAGTCGACGGCCGAGGTGCGCATCGCCGCGCCGTCCCGGACCAGCGCGGCCATGGCCTCGAGCTGGTACGTGTAGGTCGGCCGGGTGCCGAGGTGCTCGACCCGGCGGTCGGTCGGCAGGGTGACCACCACCCGGTCGTCGAGGTGCGGCTTGACGAACTGGGGGGCGTAGGCCTCGCCGAGGTTGCCGACGAGGCGCAGCGAGAAGTCCACGTCCTGGTGGGTCATGCTCGACTCCACGCGCGCCTGGACACCTGAGGGCAGCTCCAGCTCGGCGGAGAGCCAGGCGTCGACACCCGGGTGCGCCGGGTGCTCGCCGCCCCGCGCCGCCACCACCCGCGGCTCGCCGCCGCACAGCGGGGCCAGGTCGCGCACGGCGCGCACCGCGTAGCAGCCCACGTCCATCAGCCCGCCCCCGGCCAGCGCCGCGTCCCAGCGCAGGTCCTCGGCCCGTGGTGGCGGCATCAGCATCCGCGCCTCGACGTACTGCAGGTCGCCGATCTCCCCGCCGCCGGCCAGCTCGAGCATCCGGGCCATCAGCGGGTGGTAGACGTGGTGGAACGCCTCGACCACCTGCACACCCGCGGCCGCGGCCGCGTCGCGCACCAGCCCGGCCTCGGCGGCGTTGCCGGCGGACGGCTTCTCGGTCAGGACGTGCTTGCCCGCCTCGACCGCGCGCAGGTTCCAGGGGCCGTGCAGGCTGTTGGCCAGCGGGTTGTAGACGACCTCGACCTCGGGGTCGTCGAGCAGCGCCTGGTAGTCGTCGAGCACGCGCTCCACCCCGTGCTCGGCGGCGAACTGCTCGGCGCGGGAGCGGTGACGGGCGGCCACCGCGACCAGCCGGGCGCCGAGCTCGTGGGCCGGCCGCACGATCGCCTCGGTGCTGATGCGCGCGGCACCCAGCACACCGACCCGCAACGGCTCTCCGGTCGTCATGACTGCTCCTGTCGTCGAGGCTCGAGGACGTTGGACACAAGGACCTTGGTGGCGGTGTCGGCGTCGAGGGAGGTCTCCACGGCGCGGGCCGCCTCGGCGACCGGGAACACGTGCGACACCATCTCGGCGAAGGGGATCTCGCTGTGCCGGTCGAGCAGCGCCAAGGTGCCGGTGTAGGCGAGCAGGTCCTCGCCGCCGGTGCCCATGACCGTCAGGCTGCGGCCGCAGATCGCGGCCGGGTTGAACGTCTCGGGCCCCATGTCGACGAAGGCGCCGACCTCCAGGACGGTGCCGGCGTCCCGGACGAGTGCCGTCGCCAGGGCGAACGACCCCGGGAAGCCCGTGGCGTTCACGACCACGTCCGCCCCCTCGCCGTCGGTCAGGTCGAGGACCTGCGACCGTACGTCGTCGAGCTCGCTCTCGCCGCCTCCGGCGCGCACCTGGTCGGCCGCCACCAGCCGCTCGGCCAGGTCGAGCCGCCGGGCCGACCGGTCGACGGCGACGACCCGCCCGGCGCCCATGAGCGCGGCCTTGACCAGGTGTGCCATCCCGAGTGAGCCGACGCCGACCACGGCGACGGTGTCGCCGGGACGGAACCCGCCGGGGGAACGGACGGCAGCGAGCCGCTCGAGGCTGTGGGTCACTGCGAAGATCTCGGTCAGCACCGCGACCTCGTCGGCGAGGGTCTCGGGCACCCGGAACACCGCGGTGCCAGGCAGGAGGTACTGCAGGTCGGCCCAGCCGCCGAAGAGGTGCGGCGGCTGCGCGGAGCTCAGCGAGTTGCCGTAGTTCTCGAGGTCGCGGCACAGGTAGTAGGGGAAGCCGCGCCGGCAGCTCCGGCACACCCCGCACGCCCGGTTGGGAGCCGGCACCACCCGGTCGCCGACCTGCAGCGGTGTGCCGTCGTGGGCCCGCGCTCCACCGGCGCCGGTGGCCTGGACGACGCCGAGGTTCTCGTGGCCCTGGATGATCGGGAACGGCGTCGAGCGCTCCTTGTCGGTGCCGGCGTACTGCACGGTCTCGCCGCGGAACGTGTGCTTGTCGGTGCCGCAGATGCCCGACGCGGTCATCCGCAGCAGGACGGCGCCCGGCTCGAGCTCGGTGGGCACCGGGTAGTCGAGGACCTCGATACGACGCGGGGCCACCAGGGTG
>DATHAP010000069.1 GCA_035489715.1 Actinomycetes bacterium | reverse complement strand
GAGACCTACGCCAAGGCCTACGGGTCCTTCCACCAGTTCCAGGAGGGCACCAACCTCAAGGCCTGGCTCTACCGGATCCTCACCAACACCTTCATCAACAGCTACCGCAAGGCGCAGCGCCAGCCCAAGCAGTCGGGCACCGAGACAGTCGAGGACTGGCAGCTCGCGCAGGCCGAGTCGCACATGTCGAGCGGCCTGAAGTCCGCCGAGGCGGAGGCGCTCGAGCACCTGCCCGACTCGGACGTGAAGGAGGCCCTCCAGCAGATCCCGGAGGACTTCCGCATCGCGGTCTACCTGGCGGACGTCGAGGGGTTCGCGTACAAGGAGATCGCCGACATCATGGGCACCCCGATCGGCACGGTCATGTCGCGGCTGCACCGCGGCCGCCGGCAGCTGCGGGACCTGCTCGAGGACTACGCGCGAGGCCGCGGGCTGGTGCCCGCCGGCGCCGCGCCCGTGACGGGCACCGCTGCCGACGGAGGCGACCAGTCGTGAGCTGTGGCAACCCGCACGCCGTGCCGTGCGACGAGGTCCTCGACCGCGTCTACGAGTTCCTCGACGGCGAGATCGACGGCAAGCGCCGGCACGAGATCAAGGAGCACCTCGAGGAGTGCTCACCGTGCCTGCAGAAGTTCGGGCTCGAAGAGACCGTCAAGGCCATCGTGAAGCGCAGCTGCTCGGACCCGGCACCGCCCGACCTGCGCGCCAAGGTGCTCTCGCACATCGCGGCCGCCCGGACCGAGCTGCGCGGCGACGGCTGAGCGCCTCGACGCCGCGCGAGCCGTCAGCTGTTGGGCCGCTTGCCGTGGTTGGCCTTGCTGTTCTTGCGGGCCTTCTTCTTTCGGGACTTCTTCGCCATGACGCACATCCTCGCACGAGCCCGTCGACCCGATAGAACCGAGCGAAGGAGGGCGCGTGCGCGCCACGTTGATCCACGGACCCCGTGACATCCGCGTCGAGGACGTGCCGGACCCCGAGGTGAGCCTGCCCACGGACGCGCTCGTCCGGGTCACCGCCGCCTGCGTCTGCGGGAGCGACCTGTGGCCGTACCGCGGGATCGCCGGCGTCGACGAGCCGCGCCGGATCGGCCACGAGTTCGTCGGCGTGGTCGAGGAGGTCGGCAGCGACGTCCGCACCCTGCGGCCGGGTGACTTCGTCGTCGCCCCGTTCCTGCTGAGCGACAACACCTGCGTGCACTGCCGCAACGGCATGCACACCTCGTGCGAGCACGGCGCCTGGTGGGGCGGCACCGATGAGGCCGGGCTGCCGGTCGACGCCGGCCAGGGCGAGGCGGTGCGGGTGCCGATCGCCGACGGCACGCTGGTCGCCGCTGGACGCGACGTGCCCGACGACCCGATGCTCGCGTCGCTGCTGACCCTGTCCGACGTCATGGGCACCGGCCACCACGCCGCGCTGTCGGCCGGCGTCGGTCCGGGCACCTCGGTGGTCGTCGTGGGCGACGGGGCCGTCGGCCTGTGCGGAGTGCTCGCCGCGCGTCGGCTCGGGGCCGAGCGGATCATCGCGATGTCGCGGCACGAGGACCGCGCCGCCCTGGCCCGCGACGTCGGGGCCACCGACGTCGTCGCCGAGCGCGGCCCGGACGGCGTGGCTCGGGTCGAGGAGCTGCTGGGCGGCATCGGTGCCGACGCGGTGCTCGAGTGCGTCGGCACCAAGGAGTCGATGGACCAGGCGATCTCGGCCGCGCGCCCTGGCGGTCGTGTCGGGTACGTCGGGGTGCCCGCCGGGGGAGCGGAGCTGCCGATCAGCACGCTGTTCGGTCGCAACGTGACCGTCGGCGGCGGGGTCGCGCCGGTCCGGGCCTACCTCGAGGAGCTCCTCGCGGACACGCTCTCGGGCGCCATCGACCCCGGTCGGGTGTTCGACCTCGTGCTGCCGCTGGAGCAGGCGCCGGAGGCCTACGCGGCGATGGACGAGCGGCGCTCGATCAAGGCGATGCTCCGCCCCTGACGGTCCATGACCCTGGCCCGCTCAGCCGGCGAGCTGGCGGTTGAGCGCGGCCAGCACCGAGCGCACGACCGCGTCGGCCTCGTCGCCGCGCACCAGCGCCGCGCCGGTGAGCACTTGCTCGCCGGTGCGCGGCACCATCAGGGTCAGCACAGCAAGGGCCACCTCGCGGGCGCCGGTCGCCACGATCGTCGCCGACTCGACCTCGCACGGCTGACCGAGCAGCTCGGCCACCGCTTCGACGGTGGCGAGCGCCACCAGCCGGGCGCGGTGCGACTGGCCGGCCGGCCCCTGGCTGTTGCCCTCGAAGGTCTGGTCGCCGATGGTCAGCGTCACGGTCGCCTGCGTCTCGCCGTGACCGCTGCGCACCATGACGGCCGCGATGGACGGCCGCACGACGGGGTCGGGCGCGGCCTCCTCGGCGACATCCTCGTCGACCACCATGCGCACCTCGTCGTCACCGATCTGCACGACGGAGACGATGCGGTGGTCGATGTCGATGTCGTAGCGCGCGAGGGCGAGCGACTGCACGTCGCGCACCACTTGCTTCGGTGCCTTGCCCGGCGCTGCGAGCACGTGCACCTCGGTGGGCACGGCGTCGGGACCGGTGACGACGCTGGCCGCCTTGACGCCCGGCAGGTGCCGCAGCGCGTCCTCGAGCTCGGGCAGGAGGCGCAGGGTCGGCATGGGGGTGGACACCTCAGCGGGGGTCGTGGACGACGGGGGACCGGGACGGGAGGAGCTCGGCGACCATCAGGCGGGACGTTGCTGGTCCCAGACTGCTCGGTGCGCCACGCGTCGGGCTTGAGGCGGGCTCCGGCGTGTCGCGGACCGGCCTGCCCTGCGCAGCGGTGGCCTGGGTCGGGATGACCGGCGACGGGCGCTCCTCCGACGTCCCGGTGCGACCGGTCTGCTCGGCACCGACGCCGACCGGGTCGCCGGTCGTACCGTCGTCGGCGAGCGCCGCGGCCAGGTCGACGACCTGCGTCCGGGCGTCCGTCCGAGCGCTCTCCAGGGCAGCCAGCACGGTCGGCAGGACGGCGCTCACGTGGTCGGCGACCCCGCGCACGGATGCGCGCTGCCAGACCCGTAGCCGCTTGGCCGTCTCGGGGCTGACCTCGCCGCGGGTCACCGCGGCCGCGAGCTCGGCGTCGAAGCGCACGACCGCCGGGTCCTCGCGGGCGTCGAGGAGACCCCCGACCAGGTCCGCGTAGACCTGGTGCTGGCCCGTCGACATGCCGCCCCTCTCCCGCCTGCGGGACTGCCGGCGACTCGGTCGGAGGCTAGAGCAACGGTTCGGGCGTCGTCCGGGGAACACTCGCACCTCTGGCAGATGGGGGACATGTGCTCCTGATGGCGCACTACCCACGGACTAGTCCTTTCGGACACCCTGTGTAGGGCAACTAGATGCAAATCGGCGAAACCCTTGACGACAGGTTTACCTGCGCCCTTCACTTGCAACGCGAACGAGCCGAGGTTTCTCCGGTAAGGAGGGTCTCGGCTCTTCGGCGCCAATCCCGGGGCCGCCCAGAGGCGGGGTGCTTGACAACTGCAGAGAGCGTGATCGGGATCGGCAGCACATCGAAGAGTTGTGTGTGTGTGTCGGTCAGCAGCGTTGTTTCTTCTTTGCCTGCACCACCGATCGTCCCAGCGGAGCGGATCACTGCACAGGCGGTAGTACAGCGGTGCCTGTGACATGAATCCGAAAGGGATGAGAGTCACATGAAGAAGATCGTGTCCGCTGTCGAGCAGATGCTTC
>DATHAP010000068.1 GCA_035489715.1 Actinomycetes bacterium | reverse complement strand
ATGGTTTGGCACCTCGATGTCGGCTCGTCGCATCCTGGGGCTGGAGTAGGTCCCAAGGGTTGGGCTGTTCGCCCATTAAAGCGGTACGCGAGCTGGGTTTAGAACGTCGTGAGACAGTTCGGTCCCTATCCGCTGTGCGCGCAGGAGACTTGAGAAGGGCTGTCCCTAGTACGAGAGGACCGGGACGGACGAACCTCTGGTGTGCCAGTTGTTCCGCCAGGAGCACGGCTGGTTGGCTACGTTCGGAAGGGATAACCGCTGAAAGCATCTAAGCGGGAAGCTCGCTTCAAGATGAGGTCTCCCACAGGGTTACCTGGTAAGGCCCCCAGTAGACGACTGGGTTGATAGGCCGGAGGTGGAAGTGCAGCAATGCATGGAGCTGACCGGTACTAATAGGCCGAGGACTTGACCACATTCCCCTTCTCGCGGTTCGCCGCGAGGAGAACATTCAATGCTACGCGTCCACTGTGCGGTTCCCGAGATACGGTCGGGACCCGACCTCACATCTCCATAGAGTTTCGGCGGTCATACCGAGAGGGAAACGCCCGGCTCCATTCCGAACCCGGAAGCTAAGCCTCTCAGGGCCGATGGTACTGCGCGGGGGACTGCGTGGGAGAGTAGGACGCCGCCGGACATTCTTTCGACAAGGGCCGTCCCCACACGTGGGGACGGCCCTTGTCGCATGTCCGGCAACGTGACCGAGACCGTCGAGAACGGCAGAGAGAGGCTGACGATGAGCGACCGCGACCCGGCGCAGCAACGTCCGGAGCGCGACCCGCGCCCGCCGCGGACCGCCGGCCGTCCGGACGGAGGGGGCGGCGGGGCCCAGCGCGGGACCGGGCGCAAGGGCCGGCCGGACAAGGCGGGGCGACCCGCCCAGGGCGGCCGTCCGGGCACCCGGGAAGGCTCCGCGCCGGCCCGGACCGGTGAGCGCCGGCCGCGCCGGGTGGAGCCGCCGTTGCCGGAGGACGTGACCGGCGCGGAGCTGGACCGCGCCGTGCGCGCGGAGCTCGCCTCGCTGGCGAACCTGAACGCCCAGACCGTCGCCCGGCACCTGGTGACCGCCGCCCGGCTGCTGGACGAGGATCCCGATCTGGCCTACCAGCACGCCGTCGCTGCGCGCGAGCGGGCCGGACGGGTGGGAGCCGTGCGTGAGGCGGCCGGGCTCGCGGCCTACCGCTCCGGCCGTTTCGCCGAGGCGCTCTCGGAGCTGCGGGCCGCCCGCCGGATCACCGGCGACCAGTCGCAGCTGCCGGTGATGGCCGACTGCGAGCGGGGCCTTGGCCGACCGGAGCGGGCCTTGACGATGGCCGGCTCGGACGAGGTGCAGGGGCTCGACGTCGCTGGCCGGGTCGAGATGCGCATCGTGGCCTCCGGCGCCCGGCGTGACCTGGGCCAGGCGGATGCGGCCGTGCTCCTCCTTCAGGGGCCACAGCTCAAGCCCGAGCTGCGCCGGCCGTGGTCGGCCCGGCTGTTCTACGCCTACGCCGAGGCCCTGGCCGACGCCGGGCGGGACGACGAGGCGGTGCAGTGGCTGCGGCACGCGGCTGCGGCCGACGTCGACGGCAGCACGAACGCGGCCGAGCGGGTGGCCACGATCGACCGGCTCTCCGGCGCAGGCGGCGCGGCGGCGGGCGAGCAGGGCGGTCAGGGTGAGGGGGACGAGCAGGACGGCTTGTCGTCCGGCGATCCCGTCGACCCCGAGGACGGTGTCGAGTTCCTCGAGGCCGACTCGTAGGAGGGCCGGGACGGCGAGCGGTGTGGGCCGGTCGTCCACAGCCGTCGATCGACCGCCCGGTGTCCACAGATGTGTCGCCGGACCAGTCCGGCGGCCCGCCCGACGGCAGGCTGGAGATCGCCGGACTCGCCCCCGTCCGGGCACCGTCGCAGCCAGGAGGTCCTCCTCGTGCCCACGTCGCCAGCGTCGACCACGCCGCCCGTCCACGCCAACGAGGTCCGACTGGTCGGCCGGCTCGCCGTGGAGCCGGTCCACCGCGAGCTGCCTAGCGGCGACCCGCTCGTCTCGTTCCGGCTCGTGGTCGAGAGGGACCCGTCCACGGTGCGCGCAGCCAGGGCCGGTGGCTCGTCCCGCGCCGCGACGGTGGACACCCTCGAGTGCAGCGCCTGGCGGCGCGACGTGCAGCGGACGCTGGCCCGCACCGGCCCGGGCGACGTCCTCGAGGTGCAGGGCGCGCTGCGCCGGCGGTTCTGGCGGACCGGCGCCGGCGCGGCGAGCCGCAGCGAGGTGGAGGTGGTGCGCGTGAAGCGCCTGGCGACCGGCTGAGAGCCGGCTGAGGGCTCGACGGGCTGTGAGGCGCCGGCTGACGGGCCGCCCGGGCTGGAGGCGACCGGATCAGCGGTCGAGCAGCCGCAGCACCAGGCCGGTCCGCGGCTTGGGGCCGAACGAGGTCGACTTGCGCGGCATCCGTTCCCCCCGGGCCGCCAGCGCGTGCACCGTCTCCACGGTGACCGGACGCATGAGCACGGCGACGCCGTCCAGCCGGGCCGCCAGGCGGAGGGCGCCGGCCGCCTCGTGCGCGTACGACGTGCGGGCGTCGTCGACCCGCCAGACCCGGTCCAGGAGCAGCGCGTGCAGCACGCTGGCGTCCAGGTCACGCCAGTCCGGCGAGTGGTCGGCGCCGGGCATCGCCGCCTCGAGCTCGCTCGGGTCCGGGTCGTCGAGCTGGACGAACGACCGTCCGTCGGTGACGACGAACGGGTGCTCGCCGGCGGCCGCCTGGAGCCGGCCGAGCGCGGTGGGGAGGTCGTGGCCGGCCTCTTGCACGCGGAACACCCCCGCGGCCAGCTCGACGGCCTCCGCCAGCGAGAGGCCTGCCACGACCCGGTGGATCGCGTGCACCCGGAGCGGGTGGGTCGTGGCGTCGACGAGCATCGCCAGGCCGGCGTCCCAGTCCCCGGGCCCGTCGCCGGCGGCCCGGTGCTCGGCCTGCAGCCGCCGGTAGGTCGCGTAGCGGTGGTGCCCGTCGGCGATGAGCGCCTGACGTGGTGCGAGGTCGCGGGCCACCTGCTGCTGGACGTCCGGGTCGGTCACCGCCCACAGCCGTTGGTGCAGCCCGTCCTCGGCGGTGGTCTCCAGCAGCGGCCGGCCGGCGCACACCTCCTCGACGACGCGCGCGGTGTCCCCGCCGCCCTCGTAGACGAGCAGGATCGGCTCGAGATTGGCCGATGTCGCTCGCATCAGCTCCAGCCGGTCGGCGACCGGCCCCGGCATCACGTCCTCGTGCGGGAGCACCACCCGGTCGGCCGGGTCGTGCAGCCCGACCGCCGCGAGCAGCCCGCGCTGCAGCAGCCCGGGAGCCGACTGCTCGTAGACGTAGAGCGTGGGCTGCTCGTCGCGGACGAGCACCCCCTGGTCGAGCCACTCCTCCAGCGCCGCCCGGGCCTGGGCGTAGCCGTCGGCCGCGGACCCGCTTCCCGTGCGTGGCAGGATCAGTTGCACCACGTTGTGCGGGTCCAGCCCGGCGAGGTGCTCGGCGTCATCCCGGTCGATCACGTCGTACGGCGGGCTGGTGACCGCGGCGAGGTCGCTGACCTGTCCCGGGTCGTAGCGCAGCCCCCGGAAGGGCCGCACCACGAGCCCGTCGACGGGGGCGGCACGGCCCGACGGGTGCATGCCTGCCGCGGCGGACGCGAGGTCCGGGCCCGGGGCAGGCGTGGTGCGACGGTCTGCCTCGGGCATGGCGGGCATGCTACGTCGAGGCAGGTCGCACGATCCGCGAAGGGCAGGTGCACGGGGTGACCGAGCAGGACAAGGCTGACGGCGGGCCGGCCGGCGAGGTCTACGACTGGTTCGTCCGCGGTCTCCGCCTGCTCGAGAGCGGGAACGCCGAGGCGGCCGCCGCCTTGCTCGGGCACGCCCGGACGGCGGAGCCCGGGTCGGCCAGCATCCTCGAGGCACTCGCCCGGGCGACCTTCGACGCCGGGCGCCATGCCGAGGCGCTCCTGCTCTTCGGCGAGCTGGCCGAGGCCAGCCCGGACAACGACTACGCGCGCTTCGGGCTCGGGCTGTCGCGGATGCGCACGGGGGACGTCACTGGCGCCGTCGAGCAGCTCGCACTGGCCGCCGCCATGCGGCCCGGCCGCTCCGACTACCAGCAGGCGCTGCGCGAGGCCCGAGCGACGCTGCGGGCCCGGGAGGACGCCGGCTGGCCGCCGGAGGGACCCGGCGGGTGGCCGTCGACGGGTCCTGGCCGCCGGGCGCCGGGCGGACCAGGGTCGGCCGGGTGACCGGCCCCCTCGTCGACGGCAGCAGCCGTCCGCTGGCCACCCGGCACGACGTGGCGCTGCTGGACCTCGACGGCGTCCTCTACGTCGGGCCGGACGCCGTCGCCGGCGCGCCGGAGGCGGTGGCAGCGGCCGCACGGGCCGGCATGCGCCCGGCGTTCGTGACCAACAACGCCTCCCGGACCCCCACGACGGTCGCCGAGCACCTCACCGACCTGGGCATCCCCGCCGCCGAGGAGGACGTCGTCACGTCGGCCCAGGCGGCGGCCACCCTGGTCGCGGCCGAGGTCCCCGCGGGCGCGACGGTGCTGGTGGTCGGCGGCGAGGGCCTGCGCGCCGCCCTCGAGGAGCGCAGGCTGCGACCGACGTCGTCGGCCGACAGAGCCGCCGCGGTCGTGCAGGGGTTCGCCCCGGAGGTGTCCTGGGCGCTTCTGGCCGAGGGGGCCTACGCCGCCCGCGCCGGTCTGCCGTGGATCGCCAGCAACCTCGACGCCACGGTCCCGACCCCACGCGGTCTCGCGCCGGGCAACGGGGCGCTGGTCGACATGGTCGCCCGGGTGGCCGGCCGCCGGCCCGATGCGGTGGCGGGCAAGCCCGAGACACCGCTGCACGAGGAGGCGGTCCGCCGCACCGGGGCGCGCGACCCGCTCGTCGTGGGCGACCGGCTCGACACAGACATCGAGGGCGCGGTCCGCGCGGGGGTGCCCAGCCTGCTGGTGCTCACCGGCGTCGCCACGCCGGCCGACCTGCTGTCGGCGACCGAGCAGTGCCGGCCGACGTACGTCGCCACGGGGCTCGCCGACGGACTCCTCGAGCCGCACCCGCCGGTCGGCTCGGAGTCGAGCGACACGTGGACCTGCGGTGGCTGGACGGTGCGGCGGCTGGCGCACGACGTGGTGCTGACCGGTGCGGGCGACCCTCTCGACGGGCTGCGCGCGGCGGCGGTGGCCGCCTGGGCCGGCGAGCCGCTGCCCGAGTTGGTCTGCGAGCAGGTGGTGACCGGGCTGGGTCTCTGACCCGCCCTCAGAGCATCGAGCGGAGCTTGAGCAGGTCCCGCACCCCGGCCTCGACCTTGACCCGCCCGGCCAGCCAGGCCTGCCCGAAGTTGAGGTCGCCGGACGTGAGCGCGACCAGGTCGTCGCTGGACGCTGTGATCCGGATCTGGGCCCGGGGCGCGGGCCCGGTGGTGATGTCGACGATGCGACCGTCCTCGAGCTGCCCGGAGAACGTCACGTCCAGGTCGGGAACCTGGCAGCTCAGGCTGCGGTCGAACGCGTGGGGCTTGCGGTCGTCGTCTTCCACCGTGTGCAGGCGGGCGGCGAGGTCCTCCAGTGCCGTCCGGCACTTCGCGAGCGTCGCCATCGGCGAGGGCCTCCTCGGGGTGCGTCCGGGAGCGTCCTCGTGCTTCCGGGGACGCGTCGTGACCGGCGTGACGCTACCGCAGGGCCGCGTCCGCCACGGGTGCGGCTCGGGTAGCGTCTGGCGCAGCCCTGCTGCGGGGCGACGGGGCCGGTCGTACCGGCTCCGGACGAAGGAGGCGACATGGTGCTCGACGGGCTGCGCGGCTACATCCAGCTGGCGAGCGGGCTGACCGACGTCACCCGCGAGCGCGCCCGGTCGGCGGCCAAGTCGCTGCTCGCCCAGGGCGAAGCCGGCGCCGGTGTGGTGGTCCCGCCTGCGTTGCGTGCCCAGGTCGGAGCGCTGACCGAGGACCTGCTGGCCACCAGCCGGGCGAACCGTGCCCTCCTGGTCAACCTGGTGCGCGCCGAGGTCGAGCGATCGGTCGCCCGGCTCGGCCTGGTCTCCCAGCAGGAGCTGGCAGCGGCGACCCGCCGGTCGCAGTCGCTGGAACGGCGGGTCGAGGAGCTCGAGGAGGAGCTGCACCACAGCCGGTCCGCGACCAGGAGCACCGTCAAGAAGCCGGCCACGAAGAGCGCGACGAAGAAGACGGCCAAGAAGTCGACGGGCAGGAAGAGCGCGACGAAGAAGACGGCGACGACCAGCGCGCCGAGCACGACCACCGCCACGCCGACGTCGAGCGCGTGAGCGAGCTCCCCCAGCCGGTGGACGAGCAGCCGGTGGACCAGCAGCCGGTGGACGAGCAGCCGGTGGACGAGCAGCCGGTGGACGAGGCGCCTGCGGACGAGCGGCCGGTGGACGGGACCCCGATGCATGAGGACGTCCCGTCCGGCCCGTCGGCCCCCG